>DASSLH010000444.1:0-8923 GCA_035689625.1 Candidatus Methylomirabilota bacterium
GCAGACGCAGGCCGGGCACGACATGGTCGAGATGCGCATGCACTTCCCCTGGCTGTACGAGCCGCAGCTGGTGGACGTCTCCGACGTCGTGGCCGAGCTCGAGAAGAAGTACGGCAAGGCGATCTCCTCGGCCTACGAGGGCGCCCACGTGCACGGCGTCTGGCGGGCGGTGCCGCAATACCACGGCATGTTCGTCGCCACCTACCGCGAGGACCTCTTCAAGCAGCACAGCCTGAAGGTGCCCGACACCTGGGAGGAGCTCTACACCGTCGGCAAGGAGCTCAAGAAGATCGGCCACCCGGTCGGGATCCCCATCAGCCAGAACTACGACTCGATCTCCACGGCGGGGCCGGTGCTGTGGTCGTTCGGCGGGATGGAAGTGGACAAGGACGGCAAGACGGTCAAGATCAACTCGCCCGGCACCGTGCAGATGGTCGAGTGGTACCGGAAGATGTACCGCGACTGCATGGAGCCCGAGGTGCTGTCGTGGTCGGACGCCAGCAACAACGAGTCGCTCCAGCAGGGCAAGGCGGGCTGGATCCACAACCCGGTCAGCGCCTACATCGTGGCCAAGCAGCGCAAGCTGGTGACCGCCGACGGCATCAACCACCATCGGAGCCTGAGCGGCCCGGCCGGGCGGTTCGAGACGGACACCCCGCGCCACATCGGCATCTGGAAGTTCTCGAAGAACGTCGAGGCGTCCAAGGAGTGGATCAAGTACCTGATCGGCCGCAAGGACGTCTACGACGAGTACATCATGTCCGGCGACGCCTTCAACCTGCCGCCGTACGAGAAGATCCAGGACCACCCGGTGCTGCGCACCGATCCCAAGTACGCCGCCCTCAAGGGCGAGGGCGTGCAGTACCACACCTACGGCTGGCCGGCGCCGCCGTCGGACAAGGTGCAGCTGATCACCAACGCCTACATCCTGCCCAACATGGTCGCCAAGGCCGTGACGGGGACGTCGACCAAGGACGCGATCGCCTGGGCCGAGACCGAGATGAAGAAGATCATGGCGGGCTAGGCTCGCCGTGGCCATCGGCACGTTACCCGCAGTGTCGGCGCGACCGCGCGCCTCCTGGCGCCGGCGCCTGAGCGAGGCGCTCGACCGCGAGCGCGTCCTCGGCCCGCTGTTCATCACGCCGGCCCTGCTCCTCATCGCGCTGCTGGTCGCCTATCCGTTCTGCATGGCGATCTACTTCGCCATGTCGAACGCCTTCATCGGGCGGCCCAGCCACTTCGTGGGTCTGCGCAACTTCGTCAACCTCTGGGACAGCGACATCTTCCGGCAGACGTTCCAGAACGCCTTCGTCTTCACCGGCGTCTCGGTGGCCTTCAAGCTGGTGCTGGGCATCTCGCTCGCCTTGCTGCTCAACCAGCAGCTGTGGCTCAAGCGGTCGATTCGTGGCGCGGTGCTGCTGCCGTGGGTCATCCCCACCGCGCTGTCCACGCTGGGCTGGTGGTGGATGTTCAACTCGCTCTACAGCGTGGTGAACTGGACCGGCATCTCGCTGGGGCTGCTGAGCCCGCCGGGGCCGAACTGGCTGGGCCAGAAGTACTACGCGATGGCCGCCGTGATCACCGTGAACATCTGGCGCGGCCTGCCGTTCTTCGCCATCACGATCCTGGCCGGGCTGGTGGCCATCCCGCAGGAGCTCTACGAGGCGGCCGAGTCGGACGGGGCCGGGGCGTGGGCGCGCTTCTGGTACGTCACGCTGCCGATGCTGCGGCCGGTGCTGGCCGTGGTCGTGCTGTTCTCGACGATCTTCACCTTCAGCGACTTCAACATCGTCTACGTGCTCACCCACGGCGGGCCGATCAACGCCACGCACCTGTTCGCCACCTACTCGCGCATGCTCGGCCTGGAGAGCGGGCGCATCGGGGAGGGCGCGGCGGTCTCGCTGTGCCTGTTCCCGCTGCTGGTGTTCGTGGTGTGGGCCCAGCTGCGGTTCGTGCGCCGGCAGGCCTACTGATGTCGCGGCGCCGGCTCACCCACAAGGTCCTGCGGCACGTGCTGCTGCTGCCGTTCCTCGTCTTCGCGCTGTTCCCCTTCTATCACATGGCCATGACCTCGCTGAAGCGCGACGCCGAGCTCTACGACCGCTTCGCGGTGCCGCTCTGGATCCGCCAGGGCCCCACGCTCGAGCACTACGCGAAGCTGCTCAACGAGACCGAGTTCCTGACCTGGACCAAGAACAGCCTGCTGGTGACCGTGCTGGCCACCACGGCCTCGGTGGTGATCGGCACCGTCGCCGCCTACGCGCTCTCGCGGCTGAAGTTCCGCGGCGTCAACAGCTTCGGCACCGGGATCTTCGTCACCTACCTGGTGCCGACCTCGCTGCTGTTCCTGCCGCTGGCGCAGGTGATCAACTGGCTGGGGCTGGCCGACTCGAAGTGGGCGCTGGTGCTCACCTACCCCACGTTCCTGGTGCCCTTCTGCACGTGGCTGCTGATGGGCTACTTCCGCACGGTCCCCAAGGAGGTCGAGGAGTGCGCGATGGTGGACGGCGCCACCCGCGTGCAGGCCCTCCTGCGCATCGTGCTGCCGATCGCCGTGCCGGGGCTGGTGTGCGCGATGCTCTTCGCGTTCACGCTGTCCTGGAACGAGTTCATCTACGCGCTGACGTTCACGTCGTCGTCGGACCAGATCACGGCCAGCGTCGGGGTGACGAGCGAGCTGATCCGCGGCGACATCTACTTCTGGGGCGAGCTGATGGCCGGCGCGATCCTGGGCTCGGTGCCCATCGTCGTCCTCTACGTCTTCTTCCTCGACTACTACGTCTCCGGACTGACCGCCGGCGCCGTCAAGTAACCGGCCGCCCCGACCGCTGGCCCGCCGGTTGCACGCACCGCCCTCGAAGGCCACGGGGGAGGTGCGCCCATGATCGAGCGCAAGAGCGTCGCGGTGGACGGTGAGTACTCCATCAATGTCGTGACGGAGCGGATGAAGGAGGGCGACTGGGCCGTCGTCACCTCGATCACCCAGCACACGCCGATGGGCGAGAAGACGACCGACCTGCCCATCTGCGACGACCGCTTCCCGACGCAGGCGGCGGCGGAGGAAGCCGGCCTGAGCCAGGCGCGCGAGTGGCTCGAGCACAACGTCGCCCGGGCCGCGTAGCGCACCGGCTCAGTCGGGCGAGGAGCCGCTCGTTCCGCCGGAGATCTCGCGGGCCGGGCGCCGCCGCATCCACGCGCGGCGCAGGCGGTGGCGCCAGGCGCGCTGCTCGTCGCGCTGGGCCAGGCGGCGCCAGCGCGCGAGCGATGGCGCCGACAGACGCAGCGCGGCGGCGGCATCCTCGAACAGCGAATAGGCGACCGGCGTCACCAACAGCGTCAGGAGCAGGCACAGCGTCTGGCCGCCGATGACGACGACGGCGATGGCGCGGCGCTCCTCGGCGCCGGGGCCCGTCCCCACCCACAGCGGGAGCATGCCGGCCACCAGCGCGAGCGTCGTCATGAGGATGGGCCGGAGCCGGTCGCGGTTGCCCTGCATGATGGCCGCCGCGCGGTCCAGGCCGTGCGCGCGCAGGTTGTTCATGTGGTCGATCTGGAGGATCGCGTTCTTCTTGACGACGCCGAACAGCACCAGGATGCCGAGCGCGGAGTAGAGGTTGAGCGTATTGCCCGTGTACCAGAGCGAGAACAGCGCGAACGGCACCGACAGCGGCAGCGACAGCAGGATCGTCAGCGGATGCACGAGGCTCTCGAACTGCGAGGCCAGGATCATGTACATGAAGATCACCGAGAGCAGGAACACCCACAGGAACTCGGTGAACGTCTTCTCCATCTCCCGGGCCTTGCCGGTCACGAACGCCGAGTAGCCGAGCGGCAGGTTCATCGCCACCACCGCCCGCTTCAGCGCCTCGATGCGGTCGGCCTGGCCATAGCCCGGCGCGATGCCGGCCCGCAGGCGCGTCTCGCGCTGGCGGTCGGTGCGATCGATGCGGTCGGCGGTGGCGGCGTGCTCGATCTTCACGACGTTGTCGAGGCGGACGAGGCCGCCGCCGGGCGCCAGGTTGACCTGGGCCGGGGCGCCGGTGGCCGGGTTGGTGGCGCTCGTGTCGCGCGACACGTACAGCCGCTCGATGGTTTCCAGGCGCCCGCGATACTTCTGCATGAGCCGGATCTGCACGTCGTAGTCGTCGTTCACGCCGGGGTCGTGGAAGCGCGAGACCTGCTCGTCGCCGCCGACCATGAGGCGCAGCGCGGTGGCGATCTGCTGGCTGTCCACCCGCAGGTCGGCCGCGCGCTGGCGGTCGATCACGACGCGGAACTCCGGTTTGTCGAGCAGCAGCGTCGTGTTCAGGTCCACGATGCCACCCAGCTCGCGCGCGCGCTCCTTGAGCGCCGCGCCGTACTCGGCCAGCCGTTCCAGCTCCGGGCCGCGCAGGGCCAGGTCGATGTCGAAGGTACCGCCGCCGATGTTGAAGCCGGCGATGTTGCGGATCTGCGTGCGCAGGTCGCGGTACTTGCGAAAGCGCTGCCGCAGCGCCGCCATGATGTCGCGCTGCTTGTAGTTGTCGCGGAACCCCTCGAGCGGGCGGCCGTGGACGAGGCCGTGCCAGACGCGCTCGGGCGTCAGCGTGCGCTCGCCGTGCGGCACCGTGCGCACGTACAGGTAGCCCTGGTTGACGTTGCCCAGGAAGCCGCCGCCGGCCGACGCCAGCGTGAGCGCCACGCCCTTGGTCTCCCGCGCCTCCCGGGCCAGCGCCTGCATCGCCTCGTCCATGGCGGCCAGGCTCATGCTCTCGGGCCCGAACACCAGCACCTCGAACTCGGACTCGTCCACGCCGCTCGGGATGTACTCCTGCTTGACCCTCCGGTAGATCGGCACCGAGGCCAGGATGGCCGCCACGCTGATGGCCACCACGACCCAGCGATGCCCCATCGCCAGCCGCAGGCTCCACGAGTACCCGCGGTCGAGCCAGGCGTAGAAGCCGCCGCGGGAGGCCGCGTGGCCCTCGCCGGCGTGGCCGCCGGCGGCGTCCTCGGCGCGCAGCAGCCGCGCGCACATCATCGGCGTCAGCGAGAACGACACCAGCAGGCTCACCAGCACCGAGACCGCCGCCGTGAGGCCGAACTGGTAGAGGAAGCGGCCGGAGATCGAGGACATGAACGACACCGGCACGAAGATGACCACCAGCGAGAACGTGGTCGCCATGACGGCCAGGCCGATGTCGGCGGTCGCCTCCCGGGCGGCCTCGAACGGCCGCATCTTCTTCTCCTCGACGAAGCGGAAGACGTTCTCCAGCACGACGATGGCGTCGTCGATGACGATGCCGACCATGAGCACCAGCGCCAGCATGGTCACGCTGTTGAGCGTGAAATTGAGCGCCCACATCATGCCGAACGCCGAAACCACCGAGGTCGGGATCGCCACCGCCGCGATGAAGGTCGAGCGCCAGGAGCGCATGAAGGCCAGCACGACCAGCGAGGCGAGGATGGAGCCGAGGACCAGGTGCAGGTCGATCTCGTGCAGCGCGGCGTAGATGTAGCGCGACTGGTCGCGGATGACCTCGAGCTTCACGTCGGGCGGGACCTGCGTGCGCAGGCTGGCCAGCCTGGCCTTGACGCCCTCGATCACCGCCACCGTGTTCTCGCCGGACTGCCGCCGCACCTCCATGATCACCGTGGGCACGCCGTTGAGGCGGGCGGCCGAGCGCTGCTCCTTGGTGCCGTCCTCGGCGTAGCCGATGTCGCGCACGCGCACCCCCACGCCGTTGAGCGTGGCCACCACGAGGTCGTTGAAGTCCCGCGGCTCGGCGATGCGGCCCATCGTGCGCAGGGAGGCCTCGGTGAGGCCGGAGGTCACGTTACCGCCCGGCAGGTCGGCGTTCTGCCGCGCGACCGCGTCGCGCACGCTGGTGATCGGGATCTGGTAGGCGGCCAGCCGGTCGGGATCGACCCAGACGTTGATGGCGCGCAGCAGGCCCCCGATGATGCGCACCTCGCCCACGCCGCTCGAGCGCTCCAGGACCGGCCGGGCGATCTTGTCGGCGATCTCGGTCAGCTCGCGGACGTCGCGATCGCCGGACAGCGCCACCGTGAGGACCGGCGCCTGGTCGTTGTCGAACTTCGAGACGACCGGTGGCAGGATGTCGCGCGGCAGGTTGCGCACGGCGATGGCGACCTTGTCCCGCACGTCCTGGGCGGCGACGTCGATCTGGCGATTGAGGGCGAACGTCACGATGACGACGACGGTGCCAGTGCCGGAGATCGAGCGCAGCTCCTGGATGCCCTGGATGGTGTTGATCTGCTCCTCGAGCTTCTGGGCGACCAGCGTCTCCATCTCCTCGGTGGAGGCGCCCGGCAGGTCGACGCGCACGCTGACGGTGGGAAGATCCACCGAGGGGAAGCGGTCGACGCCGAGGCGGAACCAGCTGGCCGCGCCCACCACGACGAACGCCATGACGAGCATCGTCGCGAAGACAGGGCGCTTGATGCAGACTTCGGCGAGCTTCTGCACGCGAGGCTACCGGGTCGCGGTGACGGCCTGGCCGGCGGTGAGGTTGCCCGGCCGGGTGACGATGCTGTCGCCGGGCTTCACGCCCTGCACGATCTCGACCTCGTCGCCGAGCCGGCGCCCGGTGGTGACCTTGGCCTCGGCCGTCTTGCCCTCGCGCACGACCAGCACCTTCTCGACGCCGGCGAACACGATCACCGCGCTGGCCGGCACGGTCACGACCGCCTGGCCGACGTCGGTGACGATGTCCACGCGGGCGAACGAGCCCGGGCGCAGCGTCGCGCGCTCGTTGGGCACCTCGGCCTCCACCAGCACCGTGCGATTCTGCTGCTCGACGATCGGTGAGAGCCGCACCACGCGACCGGTGTAGACGGCGGGATCGCCCTCGATGGTCAGCTTGACCGTGTAGCCGACGCGGACGCCGGCGCCCTCGCGCTCCGGCACCGGCACCCGCAGCCGCAGCGGGTGCAGGCGCACCAGCGTGGCGATCGGCGCGCCGGCGTTCAGGTACTCCCCGACCGAGGCCATCTTCACGCTGACCGCGCCGTCGAACGGCGACAGGATGGCGGTGTCCGCCAGCTGCTGGCGCGCCAGGTCCAGCTCCGAGCGGCGCTGCGCCACGATCGCCTGGCGGTTGCGGACCTCCTCCCGCGCGTCCTGGTAGCGCCCCTCGGCCACCTGGAGATTCGCCTCGGCGGTGTCGAGCTGCGCGCGGGCGATCAGCTCCTGCTCCATGAGCTTCACGCTGCGGTCGCGCGTCAGGCGCGCGTCGTCGAGCATCGCCCGCGCCTGGCGCACGATGGCCGTCTGCTCGACGTCGACGCGCTCGTCGGTCCCGGTGGGCGACAGGCCCAGCCGCGCGCGCGCCTGCTGCAGGGCGGCGTCGGCCTGATCCACGCGCATCCGGAAGTCGCTCTGATCCAGGCGGCCGATCACCTGCCCGCGCAGCACGCGCGAGCCAAGGTCCACCGTGATCTGGGCCAGCCGCCCGGCCACCTTGGTCCCCAGCACCACCTGGTCGTCGGCGGCCAGCGTGCCGGTCGCCGAGACCGTGCGCGGCAGGGTGCGGGCGGCGGCGGGGGCGACCTGGACGACGCGCGGCGGTGTCCTGGACTTGGGCTCGTCGGCGCTCACCCGCTCGCTGCGGCAGCCGGCAAGGACGACGAGCAACGCGGCCATGGCGCACACGACCCGGGCGGACATTCGACTGATCATCATACCCCGGCGGGGGGCGAGCCGGACGGCGAAGTGCCGCCCGCCCCGCGCCCCAGGTAGGCCGTCATGATGCGCGGATCGGCGGCCAGCGCGCCGGCGGCGCCGGCGGCCACCACCCGACCGCGGTCGAGCACGTAGCCGCGGTCCGCAACCTCGAGCGCCAGGGCGGCCAGCTGCTCGACGAGCAGCACGCTCACGCCCTCCTCGCGGATGCGGCGCACCGCGTCGAACGTCTCGCGCACCAGCCGCGGCGCCAGCCCCAGCGAGGGCTCGTCGAGCAGCAGTAGCCGCGGGCGGGCCATGAGGCCGCGCGCGATCGCGAGCATCTGCTGCTGGCCGCCCGACAGCGTGCCGGCCGCCTGGTCCAGGCG
This sequence comes from Candidatus Methylomirabilota bacterium, assembly GCA_035689625.1. Lineage (GTDB taxonomy): Bacteria > Methylomirabilota > Methylomirabilia > Rokubacteriales > CSP1-6 > AR5. The sequence goes on from DASSLH010000444.1 coordinate 8,053, forward strand.
ATCGCGCAGCGCCGGGAAGCGCGCCAGCACGGCCGCCATGCCGCTGAAGCTGCCGTGGCTCACCGCGCCCAGCTCCAGGTTGGCGCGCACCGTCTGGTCGCCGAAGATCCGGCGGCCCTCGGGAACCAGCGCGATACCGCGGCGCACGACGCGCCACGGCGGCTCGCCGCCGATGGCGTGGCCGGCGAAGCGGATGCTGCCGCGCGCCGGGCGCAGCACGCCGGCCAGCGTGCGCAGCAGCGAGGTCTTGCCGGCGCCGTTGGGCCCGATCACCGCCACGACCTCGCCCTCGCGGACGTCGAGCGAGACGTCGTGCAGCGCCTCGATCTCGCCGTGGCGCACCGCGAGGTCGCGCACCTCCAGGAGCGCAGTCACGATCCAGATGGGGGCCCCGACATGGCCCCCAGACCCCCAAGCTCGTCGCGCCCCGGCAAAGCCGTGCCGCTCCTCGACACCGCCGCTCCGAGATAGGCGGCCACGACGGCGGGATCGCGCTGCACGGCCGCCGGCGCGCCATCGGCGATGACGCGGCCCTCGTCCAGCACGGTGAGGCGATCGGAGATCGCCATCACCAGCTCGACGTGATGCTCGATCAGCACCACGGTCAGCCCGGCCGCGCGCAGGCGCGAGAGCAGCGCGTCGAGCGCCTGCACCTCGGCGGGCGCCAGCCCGGCGGCCGGCTCGTCCAGCGTCAGCACGCGGGCGCCGGCGGCCAGCGCGCGGGCGATCTCCAGCCGGCGCCGGTGACCGAACGGCAGCTCGGCCGCCGGCGTGTCACCCCAGGCGCCGAGGCCGACGGCGGCGAGCGCCGTGCGCGCCCGCTCGTCGGCGGCGGCATCGCCCAGGCGCCGGCCGGCCAGCGCGTGCGTCA
>DASSLH010000445.1:0-2597 GCA_035689625.1 Candidatus Methylomirabilota bacterium
GGCGTGCCGCTGGTCGTGCACGACGTCAGCGCGGCGGCCGCGCGCGCGGCGAGCGCGCACGGCGCGGTGACCGTCGCCGGCTCGGCCGCCGAGGTGGCCCGCGACGTCGCCGTGCTGTTCACCTGCCTGCCGAACGACGACATCGTGCGCGCGACGTACCTCGGCCCCGCCGGCGTGGCGGCCGGCGCCCGCCCGGGGCTCGTCACCTGCGACTGCTCGACGATCAGCGCCCAGGCCACGCTCGAGGTCTCGACCGCGCTGGCCCCCCGGGGCATCACGCACATGGACACCCCGATGCTGGGCTCGCAGCCGCAGGCGGTGTCCGGCGAGATCTTCTTCATCGTCGGCGGCGAGCGGGCCGCGCTCGAGCGCATCGCGCCCTACCTCGACGTCATGGGCCGGCTGCACATGTACGTCGGACCCTCGGGCAGCGGCAACCGCGTGAAGCTCCTGCACAACGGCCTCGTCGCGGTGACGGCGACGGCGGTGGCGGAGGCCGTCGCCGCCTGCGTGCAGTCGGGCGTCGATCCGTACGTCTTCTACGACGTCGTGAAGAACGGCGGCGGCATGGCGTTCGGCACCTACTTCGACCGGCGCGTCAAGCGCATGCTCGACGGCGACTTCTCGCCGACCTTCATGGCCGAGCTGATGCTGAAGGACGTGCGACTGGCGCTCGACCTCGCCCGCGCGGCCAAGGTGCCGACGCCGATCCTCGAGGAGACGACGCGGACCTACGAGGAGGCGGTCGCCAACGGCTGGGGCAAGGAGGACTTCTCCGCCGTCACCCATGTCGTCGAGAAGCGCATCGGCCGTCGCGTCAGCCAGGCGTAGGCGCGCGCCGCGCCCGCGGCTGCTGCTCCTCGCGGTCGTGGTGCTGGCCGCCTGCGCGACGCGGCCCGGCTCACCGGTGTTGCCCGACAACGCGCCCGGCCCGCGCGCGGAGATCTACGTCTTCAACGTCAGCCGCGGCACGCTGATCCCGCTGCGGCGCCACGTCACCATCGACGGCTTCCCGCTCGCGAGCCTGCCCGACGAGACGTGGCGGCGGATCGTCGTCACGCCGGGCAGCCACGAGATCCGCCTCGACAGCCGCCGGCTGCCGCTCGAGACCACCGACGGCGGCGTCTACTTCGTCGCCGTCGGCTACCGGCCCCGCCGCGAGTGGCTGCACCCCTCGGGCACGGACCCGATCTTCATCCGGCGCCTGTCCGAAGCCGACGCGCTGCGACTGTTCACCGAGCTCAAGCAGGCGGCGTGAGCGCCGGCCTGCCGATCGTCGACGCCCACCAGCACTTCTGGGATCCGGCGCGCAACCCCCACCCGTGGCTCACCGGCGCGCCGCTGGGCGAGTTTCGCTACGGCGACTACGCGGCGCTGCGGCGGCCGTATCTGCCCGACGATTTCCGGCGCGACGCCGCCGGCCACCATGTCGTGGCCACCGTGCACATGGAGGCCGAGTGGGATCCGGCCGACGAGGTCGCCGAGACGCGCTGGCTGGCGGGCGTGCGCGCGCAGCACGGGCTGCCGACCGTCGCGGTCGGCCACGCCCGGTTCGAGTCGCCCGAGGTCGAGCACGTGCTGGCCGGCCACGCGGCCTTCGACTTCGTGCGCGGCATCCGCCAGAAGCCGGCGGCCGCGCCCGCGCCGCCGGCGGCGAAGCGTGGCCGGCCCGGCTCGATGGACGATACGCGCTGGCGCGAGGGGTACGCGCGGCTCGAGCGGCACGGCCTGCACTTCGACGTGCAGACGCCGTGGTGGCACCTGGACGCGCTCGCCGACCTCGCGCGTGACTTTCCCCGCATCCCGGTCGTGATCAACCACACCGCGCTGCCGGCCGACCGCAGCGCCGCCGGCCTGGCCGGCTGGCGCCGGGCGCTCGAGCGCGCCGCCGCCGAGCCCAACGTCACGCTCAAGATCTCGGGACTGGGCCAGCCCGACAAGTCGTGGCCGCGCGAGGGCAACCGGCGGATCGTGCGCGAGGCGATCGCGATCTTCGGCGCCGCGCGCTGCATGTTCGCGAGCAACTTCCCGGTGGACGGCCTCTGCGTGGGCTACGGCGAGCTGTTCGACGCGTTCGCGGCGTTCGTGCGCGACCGGCCGGAGGCCGAGCGGCGCGCGCTGTTCCACGACACCGCCGCCCGCGTCTACCGCCTGGCCTAGAGCTGGATCTTGCGGCGCGCCATCGCGCGCTCCCACTTGCGCGCGGCGTCGGCGTCGAAGAGCAGCGCGCGGTCGGCCGGCACCGTGACCCAGGCGCCGGCGCGGATCTCGCTCTCCAGCTGGCCGCCGGCCCAGCCGGCGTAACCCAGCGCGAACAGCGCTTCGCGCGGACCCTGCCCGTGAGCGATCGCGTCGAGGATCGCGCGATCCGCGGTGACCGCGATGCCGCCGGCGACGACCTCGGTGCTCGGATCGGAATAATCGGGCGTGTGCAGGACGAAGGCGCGCGTGGGCAGCACCGGCCCGCCGTAGTGCACGGTCAGGTCGCCGCGCACGCCCTCGGCATCCAGGCCGAAGGATTCGAGGACGCGGGCCAGCGGCAGGTCGCCCAGCGGCTGGTTGACGATGAGCCCCATGGCGCCGCCCGCGTCATGATG
>DASSLH010000446.1:0-4075 GCA_035689625.1 Candidatus Methylomirabilota bacterium
GCGGATCGCGTCGGCGACCCTGAGGCCGCCGGGCAGCGTGAAGGCCGGGTTCACGCCGGGGCCGAGCACGAGCACCTCGACCTCGCCCGCCGCCATGGCCTGCACGAGCCGGGCGACCTCGGCGTAGGGCGTCACCCTGCCATAGGCCGAGTCGGGGCCGAACCGGACCGTCTTGCCGACGTTGCCGGCGGCGGCGTTGAGCAGGTTGAGCGCGGTCTGCGTCGCCACCGCGTGGCTACCGGTCACCGCGACGCCGCCGCCGATCGCCAGGCCCGGCCTGGCAGCGCCGAACGCCTTGGCGATGCGCTCGAGGCTCTCGAGCGGCACGCCGCTGTCCTCGGCGACCTTCTTGGGATCGACCGCGGCCACCGCGTCGGCGTAGCGCCGGTCGCCGGCGCCGCCCTCGAGCATGAGCTTGAGGATCGCCAGCGCCAGCGCCGCCTCGCTGCCGGGCGCGTTGCGCACCCACTCGTCGGCATTGGCGGCCGTGAGCGACTGGCGCGGCTCGATGTGGAAGAAGGCGCCGGCCTTGCCGTCGCGGAACGTGTGCATGCGCGCGTAGGCGCGCGCGTAGTGGACGTTATTGATCCACGTCTCCAGGAAGTCGGCGCCGAAGCTGAGCACGACCTCGGCGTCCTCGAGCGCGTAATACGGCACCGCGTCGCGGCCGAACGTCGCGCGGTTGGCCGCGCGGATGGCCTCGTAGCCGTACGGCTCCAGCGTGACGCGCGGGCGGCCGCCGAGCGCCTGCGCCCACTTGTCGAGCAGCGCGCCGAAGCTGCCATTCTCGAGCTGGCTGACCACGGCCAGCGCCCTGCCCTTGCCGCGCGCGGCGGCGAGCTTGTCAGAGAAGCCCTTGAGCGCGTCGTCCCACGCCACGGTCTTGAGCGTGTCCCCGTCACGCCGCTGGGGGCCCGCGAACCGGTCGGGATGGTAAAGGCCCTGCAGCGCCGCCTGCCCGCGCGCGCACAGCGCGCCCTGGTTCAGCGGGTGATCGGGATTGCCCTCGAGCTTCACGACGCGGCCCTCGCGGTTGCGGGCCAGCACGCCGCAACCCGCCGGGCACTCGCGGCACACGGTGGCGAACCAGGCCGCCACGCCGGGCACGAGCTGCTCGTTGGGCACCACCAGCGGCAGGATCTGCTCGGTCGCCTGCTGGCAGCCGGCGACCGCCACCGTCGCCCCGGTCGTGGCCACGATCTTGAAGAAGTCGCGTCGGTTCATGCGCCCTTTCTCAGTGGTGGCACGCGACGCAGTCCAGCGGGGCCTGCATCTTGCGCGTGGCGTTCTGAAGCCGGTGGCATTCGACGCACCACCCCATGGTCAGCGGCGGCCCGGACGGCTTGAAGCCGACGAGGTGCAGCACGTCGTTCACGAGCGTGGGGCCGGTGACGGCGGCCACCGTCGTCATCGTCTCCACCGGGCCGTGGCACGTCTGGCATTTCAGCTCGGCCCGGATGTGCGCCTTGTGCGGAAAGTACGTGAACTCCGGCAGCTTGTACACGCGCGTCCACGGGATCGGCTCCTGGCGCGCCGCGTACTCCGCCAGCTTGCGGATCTCCGGACGATCGGCGGCCACGATCTTGTGGCAGCCCATGCACCGCTCCACCGACGGGATGCCGGCGTACTCCGAGCGCCGCGCGTCGGCGTGGCAGTACTGGCAGTCGATCTTGTACGTTTGCACGTGCACGCTGTGCGGGAAGTTGATCGGCTGCACCGAGGGCCGCGCGATGGCCGGCTGCCGGCTCCACGCCGACACGCCGAGGAAGAGGAGGACGGCCAGTAGCCCGACCGCCGCCGCCCCCACTCCGGCCTTCCTCATCGACGCTCGAATTCCCCCCCGGGGTCCCCGAAATGCGCGTGAACCATATCACTTGCTCGCCGCGAACGTCAACCGAACTCGGCGTCAGGCGAGGGCGGCGAACGCCTCGGCGGCCGCCCGACCGGCCCGCTCGAGATCGGCCTCGGAGTGGGCGAGCGACACGAAGGCCGCCTCGAATTGCGACGGGGCCAGGTACATGCCGCGCTCGAGCATGGCGGAGAAGAACCGGGCGTAGCGCGCGGTGTCGGCGCCGCGGGCGGTGGCGTAGTCGCGCACGGGGCCCGCGCAGAAGAACGCGGTGAGCATGGAGCCGACGCGGTTGACGGTGAGCGGCACGCCGGCCTTCTGGGCGCCGTCGCGCAGCCCCTGCTCCAGCTGCGCCCCCAGCGTCTCCAGCCGCGCATAAGCGCGCTTGTCCGTCAGGGCGCGCAGCGCGGCCAGGCCGGCGGCGACGGCCAGCGGGTTGCCCGACAGCGTGCCGGCCTGGTAGACGCCGCCCAGCGGCGAGACCTCGCTCATGATCGCGCGCGCGCCCCCGTAGGCACCGACCGGCAGGCCGCCGCCGATGATCTTGCCCAGACACGTGAGATCGGCCTGCACCCCGTAGCGCTCCTGGGCGCCGCCGTAGGCGATGCGGAAGCCGGTGATGACCTCGTCGAAGATCAGCAGCGCGCCGTGGGCGCGCGTGACCTCGCGCAGACCCGCGAGAAAGCCGGGCGCCGGCGGCACCACGCCCATGTTGCCGGCCACCGGCTCGACGATGACAGCGGCGATGCGATCACCCTGGCGGCGGAACACGTCTCGCACACCATCCAGGTCGTTGTAGGCGACGGTCAGCGTGAGCTCGGCCAGCGCGGCCGGCACGCCCTTGCTGTCCGGGATCCCGAACGTGGCGCCGCCCGAGCCGGCCTTCACGAGCAGGCTGTCGGCATGGCCGTGATAGCAGCCGTCGAACTTCAGCAGCACATCACGACCGGTGGCGCCGCGCGCCACGCGGATCGCGCTCATCGCCGCCTCGGTGCCCGAGCTCACCAGGCGCACCATCTCCATCGAAGGAAACGCCCGCGTGACCGCCTCGGCCATGTCCACCTCGAGCGCGGTCGGCGCCCCGTAGCTGGTCCCCCGCCGTGCGGCCTCGGTCACCGCCTCCACCACCGCCGGCGCGGCGTGGCCGAGGATCAGCGGCCCCCACGAGCCGACGAAGTCCAGGTACGAGCGGCCGTCGACGTCGACCAGGTGCGCGCCCTCGCCGCGCGCGATGAACACCGGGTTGCCGCCGACCGCGCGGAAGGCCCGCACGGGACTGTTCACACCGCCGGGAATGATGCGGCTGGCCGCCTCGAGCAGACGTCGCGACTCACTCATGGGGGATCTCCACGAAGTCATGACCGTTCCAGCGATAGGCTTTCATGTCGTCCACGACGCCGGCCATCACCGAGGTGACGACGTACACCGCGCCCGGGTAGGCCGGCACGGCGCCGACGAGGGCCTGGCGCCGATCCGTCTCCGAGAAGTACGCGCCGGCGTCGATGTGGGAGTGATAGATCACCGCCACGCCGAACGCCGCGCGCTCGAGCTCGCCGATGCGCAGCAGGTCCTTGGGGTCGATGTAGTAGGCCGTGCGGGCGTCGCGCGGGTGGCGGCGCGGATCCCGCGCGTGCAGCTCGTTCTGGGCGTTGCGGCAGCGCAGCAGCCGGCGCTCGTCGCCGCGCGTGAGGACGACGCCGCACGACTCGAACGGATACTCCTCCTTGGCCTGGGCGCGGATGGCCTCCCGCTCGGCCGCGGTGAGGATCTCGGATCCGTTCACAGGCTCGCCTCGCCGGAGGCACCGGCTCGGCTCGCACTGCCGCCACCGGCCAGGGCCGGGATGATCGCGACCTCGTCGCCGTCGGCCAGGGCGGTGGCCAGGCCCTGGCGGCTCTCGATCGGCTCGCGGTTGACGTAGATCGCCACGTGGCCGTGGACCTCGCCGCGATCGTTGCGCACCAGGCCCTTGAGGCCGCCGTGGGCCCGCTCGAGGGCCTCCAGCAGGCCACCCACGTCCTCGGCCTCGACCTCGACACGATCGCGCTGCCCCGTCGCGCGCCGGAAGGGCGTGGGGATGTACACCGTCACCATGGGCAGTCTCTCCGGGCGATCGGTTAGCCGAGGCTCAGGTAGCGCTCGCCGGTGTCGGGCAGGACCGTCACCACCGTCTGCTCGCGCGCGAGCTCGGCGGCGACCTGGCAGGCCGCGAACGCGTCCGCGCGG
>DASSLH010000447.1:0-4204 GCA_035689625.1 Candidatus Methylomirabilota bacterium
GGCCAGGCCAACGCCGACGCCGCGGTCACGCTGCAGCAGGTCATCGACCGCGTCAACGCGCTGCCGGCCCGGCCGGCCTTCGTCCTGCACACTGGCGATCAGACGCACGGGCAAAAGGCCGGCGCCTTCGACACCGTCGCCGAGCTGCTCAAGGGCGTGAAGACGGAGAAGATCTTCTACGTGCCCGGCGAGCACGACGTCTTCCTCGACGGCGGCAAGGAGTACCTGGGCCGCTACGGCCAGGGCACGGTGGGCGGCCGCGGCTGGCAGAGCTTCGACTACAAGGGCACGCACTTCGTCGGCCTCGTGAACGTCCTCAAGTACAAGGGCGAGGGCATGGGCTCGCTCGGGGACGAGCAGCTCGAGTGGCTGGAGAAGGACGTCGCCGCGCTGCCGACCAGCACGCCCATCGTGGTCTTCAGCCACGTGCCGCTGTGGGCCGTCTACCCGAAGTGGGGCTGGACGACCGAGGACGCCGAGCGCGCGCTGGGATACCTGCGGCGCTTCGGCTCGGTCACCGTGCTCAACGGCCACATCCACCAGGTGCTGCAGAAGGTCGAGGGCACGGTGTCGTTCCACACCGCCATGTCCACCGCCTTCCCGCAGCCGGCGCCGGGCAGCGCGCCCGCGCCCGGCCCGATGAAGATCCCCGAGGCCGAGGCGCGCCGCATGATCGGCGTGACGCAGGTCAGCTACGTGCCGGGCAAGCACCCTCTGGCGGTGGTGGACTCGACCCTGGCGTAGACACGCGCGGTCGGCTGCGGCACGCGCGCGCCCGTCCGGGGTAGGATCGTCGCGTGCCGCTGGTCCTGGCCCTGCTGGTCTTCCTGGCGCCCGCCACCGACATCGTCGCGGTGGACGACGTCCTCAGCGCGCCGCGCGCGCTGCTGGGGCGCACGCGCAGCGGCGTCGAGCGCGCGCTCGGCGCGCCGGCCAGCGTGCGGGCGCGGATGCTGACGCCCGCCCCGGGCGCGGCCGCCGAGCCGGTGGACGAGCTGGTCTACGCCGGCGTCGTGGTGGCGGTCTCGCACCGCACCGGCTCGGTGCGGCGCGTGCAGATCAGCGAGCCGCGCTTCGCGCTGCCGCGCGGCCTCAACGTCGGCGCCGAGCGGGCGCGCGTCGAGCGCGTGCTCGGCGAGCCGCAGCTCGTGTCCGACGCGAGCGCGCTCTACGTGGACGCCGACGGCTTCCCGAACACGGTGGAGTTCTACTTCCGCGACGGCCGCGTGTCGCGGATCGAGTGGACGTTCGCGCCCGCCGACTAGGGCTCACGTTATATGCTGGGCGGGTGCCGTCCGCCTCGCTGGAGCGCCTGTGGGCGCTTGCCGTCTTCGCCGCCTCCTACGTCGCTCTCGGCCTGGGTCGCGTGCCGTGGCTGCGCGTGGATCGCACCGGCGTGGCGATCATCGGCGCCGCCGCGATGGTGCTGACCGGCAGCCTGCCCTGGGAAGACGCCGTGCGCAGCGTGGACGCGCACACGCTCGTGCTGCTGTTCGGCATGATGATCGTCGCCGCCTACCTGCGGCTGTCCGGCTTCTTCAGCCTCGTCACCCTGTGGGCCGTCCGCCGTGCCCGCAGCCCGCGCGGCCTGCTGGCGGCGATCGTGGCCGCCGCCGGCGTGCTGTCCGCGCTCTTCGTGAACGACGTCGTGTGCCTGGTGCTGGCGCCGCTGGTGCTGGCAATCACGCGGCGGCTCGCGCTGCCGCCGGTGCCCTACCTCATCGCGCTGGCGACCGCCGCCAACGTCGGCAGCGTCGCCACGCTGACCGGCAACCCGCAGAACATGCTGGTCGGCAGCTTCTCGAGCCTGACGTACCGCGGCTTCCTCGTGCGGGAGGCGCCGATCGCGCTGATCGGGCTGGCGCTGGTGTTCCTGGTGGTGCGCGTCGTCTACCGCCGCGACCTCGCCGGCGCCTTCGCGGGCGCCGCGCCCGAGGCGCGCCATGCGGTCCACTACCCGATCATGATCAAGACGCTCATCGCGGTGGCGGTCATGCTGCTCGCCTTCCTGGCCGGCGTGCCGATCGCGCTGGTGGCCATCGCCGGCGCAGCCTACTCGCTGGTGACCCGCCGGGTGAAGCCGGAGAAGGTCTACCGCGAGGTGAACTGGTCCCTGCTGGTGCTCTTCGTCGGCCTCTTCGTGCTCACGGGCGGCCTGGAGCGCTCCGGCTTCACCGACGAGCTGGGCCGCTGGGCGGGACGCCTCGGCCTGCATCGCCCGGCCGTGCTCACGCTCGTGACGGCGATCGTCTCCAACCTCGTGTCCAACGTGCCGGCCGTGCTGCTGTTCAAGCCGCTGCTGGCCGGCTTCGGCGAGCCCTATCGTGCCTGGCTCATCCTCGCCATGGCCTCGACGCTGGCCGGCAACCTCACGCTGATCGGCTCGGTCGCCAACCTCATCGTCGCCGAGTCCGCGCGGCAGGCCCGCGTGGAGATCGGCTTCCTCGAGTACTCGCGAGTGGGCGTGCCGCTCACGCTGCTGACGCTGCTCGTCGGCTGGGCGGTGCTGAGCCTCCTGCCCGTCTAGCCGCGTAGCCTGGCGATGACGTCGAGCACGCGGACGACCTCGCGGCCGTCGCGGGTCATCTGGCGGTCGCCGGCCTGGCCCCAGCGCAGCACGCCGTCGCGGTCCACCACGAACGTCGAGCGGTAGGCGACGTTGCGCTCCTCGTCCAGCACGCCGTAGGCGGCGATCGCCGTACGGTGCAGGTCGCTCAGCAGCGGGAACGGCACCTTGCGCACCCGGGCGAACTCCGCGTGGCAGGGGCCGCTGTCGCCGCTGATGCCGAGCACGACGGCGCCGCGCGCCTTGAGCTCGTCCACGGCCTCACCGAGGCCGGCCAGCTCGGGCGTTCAGATGCTGCCCCAGTCGTAGCAGTAGAAGACGAGCACGACGTCCTTGCCCCGGAACTCGCCGAGGCCGAGCGGCCGGCCCTCGGTGGAGGGCAGCGTGAAGTCGGGAGCGGGCTTGCCGTAGCGGAGCATGGCGCCTCCAGTTAGAATTCGGGCGCCATGAAAATACACCGACTGTACGCCGACAAGAACGGGGAATCGCACTTCGAGACCGTCGAGATCCCGCTGACCGAGGCGTCGCGGGCCGGCCGGCTGTCCGCGCGGATGCCGGCCACCGGCATCATCTTCCGCGAGGTCGCGCCGGACTACGACCTGGACTGGCACCCGGCGCCGCGCAAGCAGTACATCGTCAACCTCGACGCCGGCGTGCAGATCACGGCCAGCGACGGCGAGACGCGCAAGATCGGCGCCGGCGAGATCCTGCTGGTCGAGGACACCTGGGGCAAGGGCCACCTCTCCAAGGCGCTCGACGGCAAGATGCGCCACTGCCTGTTCATCCCCATCGAGTGATGGGCCGCCTGGACGGCAAGGTGGTCGTCGTCACCGGCGCCAGCCGCGGCCTGGGCGCCGAGATCGCGCGGCTGCTGGCCGCCGAGGGCGGCCGCGTCGTGTGCGCCGCCCGCACCCTCAAGGAAGGCGACCACCGCCTGGCGGGCTCGCTGCAGACGACCGTGGACGACATCCGCAGGGCCGGCGGCGAGGCCCACGCGGTCGCCGTCAACATCGCGCAGCCCGCCGAGTGCGAGCGGCTGGTGCAGGCCGCGCGGGCGACGTACGGGCCGGTGGACGTGCTCGTCAACAACGCCGCGCTCACCTACTTCCTGCCGATCCGCGAGTACGCGGTGAACAAGTGGATGGCGTCGTGGGCGGTGAACGTCCACGCGCCGTTCGTGCTCAGCCAGCTCGTCCTGCGTGACATGGTCGAGCGCCGGCGCGGCGCGATCGTCAACATCGGCTCCGGCGCTGCGATCGGCCCCGGCCGCGGGCCGTACGCGGAGCCGCGCAGGGTCACGCGCGGCGGCACGTGCTACGGCGCCGAGAAGGCCGCGCTCGAGCGCTTCACGCAGGGCCTGGCCGCCGAGGTCTACGAGTTCGGCGTCTCGGTCACCTGCGTGTCGCCCTCGCAGGTGGTGCCCACCCCCGGCACGGTCTATCACAAGCTCGTGAAGGACCTCGACGACCCGCGCGGCGAGCGCCCCGAGCTGATGGCCAGGGCCGTGCTGCTGCTGGCCACCGAGCCGCTCGATCGCGTCACCGGCCGCGTCACCTACAGCCAGCAGATCCTCAAGGAGTATGGCTGGATCGACGAAGCCAGGGGCACAGGCACCAACCCGCAGCAACCAGGCAGCGG
>DASSLH010000448.1:0-9394 GCA_035689625.1 Candidatus Methylomirabilota bacterium
CGCGGCGATGGTCGCGGCGATGCGCGTGCGCGGCGCGGGCTGGTCGGTCGCGGTGATCGATCACCGGCCGTTCGGCGGCACCTGCGCGCTGCGCGGCTGCGTGCCGAAGAAGATCCTCGTGAGCGCGGCCGAGGCCGTGCATGCCGCGCGCGACCTGTCAGCGACCGGCGTGCCGGCGCGCGACCTGACGATCGACTGGCCGGCGCTGATGCGCTTCAAGCGCTCGCTCGTCGACGGCACGCCCGCCCGGACCGAGGATACCTGGGCGCGCGCGGGCATCGAGCAGTTCCATGGCCGGGCGCGCTTCGTGGGACCCACCACGCTGGCCGTCGGCGGCGACCGGCTGGTCGGACGGCACGTCCTCATCGCGGCCGGCTCGATGCCGGCGCCGCTGAAATTCCCCGGCGCCGAGCGGCTCATCAGCAGCGAGCAGTTTCTCGAGCTCGTCGCGCTGCCGTCGCGCGTGATCTTCGTGGGAGGCGGCTACATCTCCTTCGAGTTCGCCCACGTCGCCGCGCGGGCGGGCGCCACGGTGACGATCCTGCACCGCGGCCCGCGCCCGCTGGAGGGCTTCGATCCCGACCTCGTGGACATGCTGGTGAAGCGCACGCGCGAGCTCGGCATGACGGTGGAGGTCGAGGCCGAGGTGCAGGCGGTGGAGGCGACCGCCGACGGCCTGGCCGTGCGCGCCCGCCAGCGCGGCGTCGAGCGACGGTTCACGGGCGATCTCGTCGTGCACGGCGCCGGCCGCGTGCCGGAGCTGGACGACCTCGACCTCGCGGCCGCCGGCGTCGAGCGCGAGCGCCGCGGCGTGCGCGTGAACGAATATCTGCAATCGGTTTCGAATCCGGCCGTCTACGCCGGGGGTGACGCCGCCGCCGGCGGACCGGCACTGACGCCGAAGGCGACGCACGACGCGGAGATCCTCACCACCAACCTGCTGGAGGGCAATCGCCGCCGGCCGAACTACGACGGGATCGCCTCGGCCGTCTTCACGCTGCCGCCGCTGGCCTCGGCCGGTCTCACCGAGGCGGACGCCCGCGCGCGCGGCCTGCGCTTCCGCGTCAGCCGGCAGGACAGCTCGGGCTGGTTCAACACGCGGCGCGTGGGCGAGACGACGGCCGGCTTCAAGATCCTGATCGAGGAAGGCAGCGGTCGCCTCCTCGGCGCGCACCTGCTCGGGCCCCACGCCGACGAGGTGATCAACCTCTTCGCGCTGGTGATCCGGCTCGGCGCGCCGGCCAGCGTCCTGAAGGAGGTCCTGTTCGCCTATCCGACGTTCGGCTGGGACACGCGCTTCATGGTGTGACCCACGCCAGCCCCAGCTCGTCGAGCTTCGCCCGCGTCGGGTAGCCGGTGGCGGGGTCGCAGCCGGCCAGCGCGTAGTAGGCGGCGCGTGCGTGCTCGAACTCGTCGGGCGTGAGCGCCACGCCCGCCGTCGGGCCCTTGCCGGTCAGTGGCTCGAACAGCTTCTTGGGCAGCGTGTCGGCAGCCTTGCCGATGCCCTCACGCGCGTTGAAGGCGCGCATGAGGTTGATCCGCCGCTCGCCGATGCGCACCAGCTCCTCCAGCGTCGCGTCCCAGCCGGTGCCGGCCTGCACGAGCTCGACCGTCTCGGCCGGGCCGTAGAGCTGCCAGGACGGCCCCCACACGAACTGGCAGAGGCCGAGCGTGTCGAGCGCGGAGTAGAAGCACTGCGTGCGGTAGGCGAAGCGCACCTTGTCGTCGGAGAGGTCGCGCAGGTCGAGCGCCGGGAACTCGCCCAGCGCGGCCAGCCGCTTCTTCTGCAGGCTGTCGGGCTTGACCTTCAGCATCGAATCGTGCTCGGAGGACTGGTGATCGGCCCCGAACGCGTTCACCGCGTAGATCAGGCCCAGCGAGCGCTTGTGCTGCGGCATGTGCGCAGGCAGCTCCTGGCCCTTCACGGTGACGGTGAGGTCCACGGCGGCGGCCCCGAGCGTCTGGGCCGCGCGCAGGCTGCCCTCGGCGAGCAGGTCGCCGACCCCGCGCCGCAGCGCGATCGCCTCGATGGCGCGGATGACGGCGCGCCCGTCGCCCCAGGCCAGCCCCAGGCCCTGGTCGTCGAGCAGTCCCTTGCTCTTGGCCTCGATCGCCCAGGCGATGGTGGCGCCGCAGGAGATCGTGTCCATGCCGTACTTGTTGGCGTCGGCGGCCGCGCGGGCCAGCAGCTTGAGGTCGCCCACGCCGCACATGGTGCCGAAGAAGGTCAGCGTCTCGTACTCGGGGCCACCGTAGACGGGGTCCACGTCGAGGTCGGGATCGTGCACCTCGACCACGCGCTTGCACTTCACGACGCAGGCGTAGCAGGTGTCGCGCTCCTTGAGGATCGTCTTCACCATCGCGGTGCCGTCGATCTGGCCGGCCTCGTCGAAGGTGCCCTCGGCGTAGTTGCGCGTGGGCTGGCCGCCCATCTTGTTCTGGATGCCGAGCACGCCGGCAGTGCCGTACTCGCCGAACCAGGTGATGCCGGGATTGGCCTCCTGCAGCTCCTTGAGCCGCTTGGTCAGCTCGCGGAACTTCTCGGGCACGGCGGGCTTGGGCGGCTTGCTGCCGCGCACGACGACGGCCTTCAGCCGCTTGGCGCCCATGACCGCGCCCATGCCGGTGCGGCCGTTGGCGCGGTTGGCCATGTTCATGATCGCGGCGAAGCGCACCTTGTTCTCGCCGGCCGGCCCGACCTGGGCGATCTCGATCTTCGGATCGCCGAGCTCGTCCTTGAGCAGGCGATCGACGTCGGCGGTGACCTTCCCCCACAGGTGCCGGGCGGGGCGCAGCTCGGCCTGGCCGTCGTGCAGCCAGAGGTAGACGGGCTCGGGCGACTGCCCGGTGAAGACGATCGCGTCGGTGCCGGCCGTGCGCATCTCGGCCGGGAAGAAGCCGCCGCACTGGCTGTCGCCGATGGCGCCCGTGAGGGGCGAGCGGGCGCACGCCGTCATCCGGCTCTGCCCCGAGATCGGCAGCCCGGTCAGCGGGCTGACGGCCATGACGAGGACGTTGTCGGGCCCCAGCGGATCGGCGCCCGGCTTCATCGTGCGCGTCACGAGGTAGGCGGCCAGCGCGCTGCCGCCGGGGTACTGGCGATAGACGTCCTCGGGGATCGTCGTCACGCTCACGGTGCCGCGGGTGAGATCGACGTGGTGCACGGTCGCGGTGAGTGCCACGGCTAGCTCCCTCCCAGGACGTCCAGCGCGAAGGCGGCGTGCATCGCGATGCCGGCCGGCAGCGCCGCCTCGTTGAGGATCATGCGGTTGGAGTGGTTCGGGTGCGCCGGCCCGCTGTCGGGCCGCGTGCCGAGGAACGCGAACGCACCGGGCACGCGCTGCAGGACGTAGGAGAAGTCCTCGCTGCCCATGATCGGGCTCTCCATCTGCTGCACGCGCTCGGGCCCGAGCAGCGCGGTCGCCACCCGCAGCACCCGCGCCGCCATCGCGGTGTCGTTCTCGGTGACGGGATAGCCGCGGGTGAGCTGCACGGCGGCGGTGAGGCCGTGGGCGGCGGCGATGCCCTCGGCCAGGCGCGTGACCGCCTCCAGCACCCCCGTGCGCGTCTTCTCCGAGACGGTGCGGATCGTGCCGAGCATGCTGGCCGTCTCCGGGATGACGTTGCGCGTGGTGCCGGCCTCGATCTTCGCGATGGTCACGATGGCCGGATCGAACGCGTTCACGCGGCGGGTGACCAGCGTCTGCAGCGCCTGCACGATCTCGCAGGCGACGGGGATCGGGTCCTGGCAGTCGTGCGGCGCGGAGGCGTGGCCGCCCTGGCCGCGCACGGTGACCTGCAGCGTGTCGCCGGAGGCCATCAGCGGCCCGGGACGCGTGGCGATTACGCCGGCGGCATGGCGCGCGCCGATGTGCAGGCCGAACGCCGCCGTCGGGCGAGCGCCGTCGTCGAGCAGGCCCTCCTCCAGCATCACGCGGGCGCCGTGGTAGCCCTCCTCGCCGGGCTGGAACATGAACAGCACGCGCCCGGTCAGCGTCACCCGCCGCGCGGCGAGCAGGCGGGCGGCGCCCACCAGCATCGCGACGTGGCTGTCGTGCCCGCAGGCGTGCATGGCGCCCTCGACCTCGGACGCGAACGGCAGGCCCGTGTCCTCCTTCATCGGCAGCGCGTCCATGTCCGCGCGCAGCAGCACGGTCGGGCCCGGCCGCGCGCCTTCCAGCGTCGCGATGACCGACGTCGTGCGCCGTCCGGTGCGGATCGCCAGCGGCAGGCCGGCCAGCGCATCGAGGATCGCGCGCTGCGTGCGCGGCAGGTCCAGGCCGATCTCGGGATGACGGTGGATGCGGCGGCGCAGCGCGATCGTGTCGTCGAGGAGGGCCGCGGCCTCCTCGAGAAGCCCGCTGGAGGTCGTGGTCGCCATGGCGAGGAAGGTACCACGCCTCGGGTACAATCGCCGGCATGCGCGTCGGCTACTTCGCCATGCCGCTGCACCCGCCGGGCTCGGACCCGGCGGCGACCATGGACGAGGATCTCGCCCAGCTGGTGACGCTCGAGCGCCTGGGGTTCGTGGAGGCGTGGGTCGGCGAGCACTTCACCGCGCAGTGGGAGAACATCCCGTGCCCCGACCTCTTCATCGCCAAGGCGCTGGCGCTGACGAGGACGATGGTGCTGGCCACCGGCGTGTCGTGCCTGCCCAACCACACGCCGCTCATGCTGGCCCAGCGCATCGCCCAGCTCGACCAGATGGCGCGCGGCCGCTTCTACTGGGGCGTGGGCTCCGGCGGCTTCCCGGGCGACTTCGAGCTGGCGGGCGTGGACGGCAAGAGCGGCGAGCAGCGCGACATCACGCGCACGATGCTCGACCTCGTGCTGGCGCTCTGGCGCGATCCCAAGCCCGGCCTCTACGAGGCGCCGCGCTGGCGCTTCCGCGTGCCGGAGCCGCAGGACGACATCGGCCTGCGGCTGCACCTCACGCCCTACCAGAAGCCGCACCCGCCCATCGGCGTGGCCGGTGTGTCGGCGAAGTCGGAGACGCTGTCGCTGGCCGGCGAGCGCGGCTACATCCCGATGAGCATCAACTTCGTGCCGGCGCGCATTCTCAGGTCGCACTGGGAAGCCGTGGAGGCCGGCGCCGCCCGCGCGCGGCGGACCGCCGACCGGCAGGCCTGGCGGATCGCCCGCGACGTGTTCGTCGCCGACACCGACGCCGAGGCCCGCCGCCAGGCGCTCGGCGGCCCGCTCGCCCGTGACTACCGCGACTACTTCCTGAGGCTGCTGCCCAAGCTGCGCGGCTTCGACATGCTCAAGGCGGATCCGGCCATGCCGGATCGCGACGTCACGCTCGAGTACCTCTGCGACACGATCTGGATCGTCGGCTCGCCCGACACGGTGGCCGCCAAGCTCGCCGCGCTCAGCGAGGAGATCGGCGGCTTCGGCACGCTGCTGGCGATCGCCCACGAGTGGCGTCCGCCGGGCGCCTGGGAGCGCTCGATGACGCTGCTGCACGACGAGGTGCTGCCGCGGCTGGCCAGACGGGGGCTGTGATGAACATCTTCAGGGCGCAGGCGGTGAAGGACGTGGAGGCGGCCGCCCGCGCGCTGCCGATCATCGACGCCGCGCCGGCGTTCGCCGGCGGCGCGGGCCTCGAGCGCGTCGCCGCCGAGGTGCGCGACGCCAGCCAGCGCGTGGGCTTCTTCTACCTGGCCGGCCACGGCGTGCCGGAGGCGGTGATCGCCGAGGCGTTCGCGGCCTCGCGCGAGTTCCACGCGCTGCCGCTGGCGGACAAGCTCGCGCTCAGGCTGAACCAGAACAACATCGGCTACCTGCCGGTGAACGAGAGCATGCAGCGCGCCTCGACGGTGCACAAGGCGACGCGGCCGAACTTCAACGAGAGCTTCTTCATCAGCCACGACCGGGGCCCGGAGCATCCCGACGTCGTGGCGGGGACCCCGCTGCGGGGCGCGAACCAGTGGCCGGCCGGCCACCCGCGCATGCGGACGGCGATGGTGCGCTACTTCACCACGATGGTCGCGCTCGGCGAGCGCTTCCTGCCGGTGCTGGCCCGGGCGCTGGACCTGCCGCCCGGCTGGTTCGCGCCGTCCTTCGCGAACGAGGCGCACGTCAACCTGCGCTTCCTGCACTATCCGCCGCAGCCGCTCGACGACCCCGAGCAGTTCGGCCAGGGGCCGCACACCGACAACTCGTTCATCACGTTCCTGGCTCGCGAGGACACGCCGGGGCTGGCCGTGCGGCTGCCGGGCGGGGAGTGGCTGGCGCCGCCGCTGATCCCCGGCACGTTCCTGGTCAACCTGGGCAACGTGATGAAGCGCTGGTCGAACGACCGCTTCCTGTCCACGCCGCACGGGGTGGTGAACGACTCCGGCCGCGACCGCTACTCGATCGCGTTCTTCTACAGCCCCCACGTCGACGCGCGCATCGAGGCGCTGCCGACCTGCGTGAGCGCCGACACCCCGCCGCGCTACCCGCCGGCGGCCTACGGCGACCTGGTCAAGGCGTTCTACAGCGCCAACTACTTCCACCAGCAGGACCACGCGAAGACGCCGGCGGCGCTCTGAGGCGCCGGGGCGCGCTCAGCGCAGGGCGGGACGGTCGATGACGGCGGCCACCACGCGGGCCAGCGCCGCCGGGCTCACCGGCTTGGCGACGTGGGCGGAGAAGCCGGCGCCCAGCACGCGGTCGCGGTCCTCCTCGCTGGCGTAGGCGGTGAGGGCGACGACGGGCAGGCTGCCGCCGTGCTCGCGCTCCGTCGCGCGCAGCCGCCCGATGAAGTCGTAGCCGTCCGAGCCCGGCATCCCGATGTCGCTGACGACGACGTCGATGTAGGTGTCGGCCAGGATCTCCAGCGCGGCGTCCACCGAGGCGGCCACGCGCACCTCGGCGCCGCAGCCGCTCAGCACCGTCTGCACGAAGCGCCGGGAGTCCTCGTGATCGTCCACCACCAGCGCGCGCACGCGCTCCAGCTTCGGCAGCGCCGGGTCGTCGGCGGCGCGCGGCGTCCCGGGGGCGGCGGTGCCGACCGGCCGCGCCTCGTCCGGCAACAGCGGCAGCGTGACCGTGAACGTGGCGCCGCGATCGCGGCCGGCGCTGGCGGCCTGCACGTGGCCGCCGTGCATCGCGACGAGCCGGCGCACGATCGCCAGCCCCAGCCCCAGCCCGCCGTGACGGCGCGTGCTGCTGCTGTCGGCCTGCCGGAAGCTGTCGAAGATGTGCGGCAGCACGGCGGCCTCGATGCCCTGGCCGGTGTCGCGGACGGTCAGCCGCGCCCAGCCCTCGTCGGCGGTCACCGCGACCTGCACGTGGCCGCCGTCGGGCGTGAACTTCACGGCGTTGCCCAGCAGGTTGACGACGACCTGCTCGAGGCGCACGCCGTCGCCGGCCACCCAGGCGCCCGCCGTCTCGCAGGCGATCGTGATGCGCTTGGCGTCGGCGGCCGGCCGCACCGACTCGAGCGCGTGGGCGACGACCGCCTGGAGGTCCACGGGGCGGCGGTCGAGCTGCAGCTTGCCGGCGACGATGCGCGAGATGTCGAGCAGGTCGTTGATGAGCTGCGCCTGCACGCGGGTATTGCGCTCGATGCTGGCCAGGGCGCTGGCGGCCTCGTCGCCGGTCAGCCGGCCGGACTGCAGCATCAGCACCCAGCCCAGCATCGCCGTCAGCGGCGTGCGCAGCTCGTGCGAGAGCGTGGCGAGGAACTGGTCCTTGGCGCGGTTGGCGCTCTCGGCCTCGGCGTAGGCCCGCGCGTGATCCACCGCGGTCGCCGCGCGCTGGGCCAGCTCGCGCGCGAGCGCCAGGTCGGCGGCGCCGTAGCGGCGGTCGGACTTCGTCGCGATGAAGGCCAGCGTGCCGATCGGGCGGTCCTGCGCCAGCATCGGCACCACCATCAGCGACTTCGGCGCCAGCGTCTGCAGCAGCGCGAGCCCCTCCAGCCAGGCGGTGCCCATCTCGGGCACCAGCAGCGGCTGGCGCTCCTTCACGCGATCGATCGCCGGCAGCACGCTCGACAGCGGCAGCGACGGCGCCAGCCGCTCGAGCGCCTCGCCGATGCCGCCGCCGCTGGGCTCGATGCCGGCGACGTGGAAGCGCCGCCCGCCGACCGGCTCGGCCAGGTGCACGAAGCACCAGTCGGCGAAGCGCGGGATCGCCAGCTGCACGAGCGCGTCGAGCGTGGCGTGGTGATCGAGCGACGAGGCGAGCAGGTCGCTGGCCTCGGCCAGGAAGCGCGCGCGCTGGGTGGCGGCCTCGGCCGCGACGCGGGCGGCCTCGGCCGCGGCCAGCCGGCGCTCGCGGTCCTCGAGCTCGTGGCGGCGCGCGGTGGCGTCGAGCACGAGGCCCTGCAGCCGCTCGGCGGTGCCGTCGGCCCGGCGGGCGGCGTGCACGAGGTTCGTCACCCAGACGAAGCGGCCGTCGGCGCCGGCCACGCGGTACTCGAGCCGGCAGTCGCGTCCGGTGGCCAGGCAGTCGCGCAGCTGGACGAGCACGGCCTCCCGGTCGTCGGGATGGATGAGACTCGTCCAGAACGTGCTGCGCAGCCAGCGGCGCAGCGGAAAGCCGAGCAGCGTCTCGGCGCGCTGGCTCACGAACGTCAGCTCGAGCGTCTGGGGGTCCGCCTCCCACACGATCGCGTCGAGCCCGTCCACCAGGCCCGAGAAGCGCGCGCGGTCGTCCTCGGCCGTCTGGTAGCGCCGGCCGTGGTCCACGGCCAGCGCGGCGCGGCTGGCCAGCTCGCGCGCGACGGCGAGGTCGGCCTCGGCGTAGGCGTCGCCGCCGGCGCGCACCAGCGTGAGGGCGCCGAGCACGCGCTCGCCGCTGAGCATCGGCACCACCATCGCCGAGCGCGCGCCGAGCGCGCCCAGCAGGCGCAGCTGCTCCTGGCCGCGGGCGAGGTCGTCGCGGCCGTGCTCGTCCACGTCCACGAACAGCTCGGCCTCGCCGCGCGACAGCACGCGGCCGACGGCCTCCGGCACGTCGGCGCGCGAGCGCGACGCCGCCTGCAGCTGGCGCGCTTGGCCGTCGCGCGCGGGCTCGGCGTGGGCGACGGCCAGCCGCCGGACCTCGCCGTCGTCCTCGACGAGGTCCACGGCGCACCAGTCGGCGAGCGTGCCGGCGCTCAGCCGCGCCAGGCCCGTCAGCGTCGTGGCGTAGTCCAGCGAGAGCACCAGCATGCGGCTGGCCTCGGCCAGCAGCGAGGACTGCTGGGCGGCCTGCTCGGCCTCGGTGCGGGCGGTCTGCTCGCGGCGCAGCTGCTCGGCGCGCTCGTCCTCGCGGCGGCGCCACTCGGTCGCGTCGCGGATGACGAGCAGGGCGACCGGCCCCCCGGGCGCCTCCACGCGCGCGAAGTCCACGTCGAGCACGAACTCGGCGCCGTCGCGGCGGACGCCGATCGGCGTGTTGTCGCTGCCGGCGGTGAGCGCGC
>DASSLH010000449.1:0-5495 GCA_035689625.1 Candidatus Methylomirabilota bacterium
GTCGATGGGGTGATGGAGCGGATGGATCAGGTGATCCTGATCGGCCTTGATGAGCTCGGCGGCGGTCAGCGCCATGGATTCCTCCCGGGTGAAGGCTTCGCAGCTCGATAGTCGCCGCCGACGATCGGCCGGGCCCGCTCGCGTGGCCCGCGATAGCGGTAGACCCACGCGCGCGTCCGGCGGCCGTCGGCGAGCGTCACGATCGCCCGACGCCGCTGGAAATTGTACCCCTCCTCGCGATCCAGGATCGGCAGAAGTTGGGGATCGTCACACCGGTAGATCTCGCCGCTGACGCGGCCGCGGCCGGCGACCAGCCCGGGATGGCGGCCGAGGTCGAGCAGCCGGCCGGCGACGCTGCCCATCCCCAGAAACGTCGCGCCGCGGGCGAGGACGGCGTGCAGCGGGTACCCGCGCATGAGCGTGCCGTAGGCGAACAGCAGCGCCTCACTTCGCGCGGGCAAGCTTCGTGAGCGCCTCCAGCGTGCGGTCGGTCTGGATGGCCAGGCTGCCCGGCTCGACGTAGCGGATGCGGCCGCCGCGGTCGAGGACGAACGTCACCCGCCGGGGCAGGTTCCACATGTCGTCCCAGGCGCCCCACTGGCGCGACACGCGGCCGTCCACGTCGCTGAGCAGGCGGAACGGCAGCTTCAGCTCGCGGGTCCAGGCGAGGTTGCGCGCGGGAACGTCGGCCGAGATGCCGACGATCTCGGCGTTGAGCGCGGCGAACTTCGCGTGGTCGTCCCGGAACCGGGAGAATTCGCGCGCTCAGCCGCCGGTGAACGCCTTGACGTAGAACGCGACCACCACCCAGTCGCGCTGCGTGAGCAGGTCGGCCAGGCGCAGCGTCTGGCCGTGCTGGTCGCCGAGCGTGACGTCGGGGGCGGCGGCGCCGACCGCCAGCGGCGCCGGCGCATCGGCGGCGGCGGTCGCCGCCAGCGCCAGCAGCGCCAGCGCGGTGACGAGGCCCCGGCTCACGAGGCCGCCGGGGCGGCGGCGCGCAGGACGGCCTCGAGGAACTGCGCCTCGGGCAGCGCGCCCTCGAACTCGACCCGGTCGTTGATCACGACCTTCGGCACCGCCATCACGCGGTACGAGCGGGAGAGCTCGGGGAACTCGGTGGCCTCGATCGCCGTGGCAGTGACCTTGTCGGAGGCGACCGCCATGTGCTGCGCCAGGCGCACGGCCCGGGGACAGTACGGTCAGGTCGGCGTGGAGAAGACCTTGATGTTCACCGGCACGGTGAGGCCGGCCAGCGACGTCTTCGTCGTCTCCGCCAGCCCCGCCTCACCGCTGCTGGCGACGATGATCGCGTCGATCAGGTTGCTGAACTCGTAGCCGGACGGGATGCCGAGAAAGCGGATGCCGTAGTCGCGGGCCCCCTCCACCACCAGCGCCGGGACCTCGTCGATGCCGTAGGCCTCGGCCCGCGCGCGGTCGATCGCCGGGTTCAGCACCTCGACGGTGATGCGCTCGTCGAGCGCCGCCACGTCGCGCGCCAGCTCCTCGTTCTGGCGGCAGAGCTCGCCGGCCACCAGCTCCTGCGAGAAGACGACGAGCTTGACCGGTCCTCGCAGGCGCTCGAGCTCCTTGCGGACGGCGGCCTGGTCGCGCTCGGTGAGCATGGACATGAGGCGATTATAGCGGCTTGCGCAAGGTAGCGCCGGGGCTTACGGTGAAGCGTCTGGAGGGCGGCAGTCATGAAGCCTTTTGTCGTGAATCGCTACGGCCGCATCGTATTTCCTTACAATTTTTTCCCGGCGCTCGACTTCTCCGTCTTCGAGACGCTCGAGCAGTTCGAGGCGGTCATCCGCCGCGACTTCGAGGAGAAGGCGCCGAGCGAGTCCGACATCGTGGCGCGGCTGCAGGCCGGCGGGTACAAGGGCCGCTACGAGCTGCTGCGCGACCTCGCGCTGGACCTGTTCTGGTCCAATCGCTACCCGTTCACCCTCTACGTGAAGCAGCCGATGCGCTGGCGCGACGTGCCGCGGCAGCGCGACGACATCTTCCTGCCGATCTTCAAGCCGTGGGAGGGCGCCGAGCTGGCCGCCGCCATCGAGAGCGGGTACCGCAACCTGGTCCCGAGCTGGGACGAGGGCACCGAGGACAAGATCTTCCGCGTGCTGTTCGACGTGTTCCGTCACAAGAAGGGCGCCGGGGCGGAGCTGTCGGCGATCAAGCCGACGGTGCCCGAGATGCTGGCGCGGCCGCGCAACCTCACCTATCACCTGCTCGCCCACGATCCCGACTTTCCCGGCTACGGCTGGGACGACCTCATCGAGTACTGGCACAGCGTGCCCGAGCTGGAAGCGCTGATGCGGCAGACGATGGTGCTGCACAACGAGTACCGGTGGGACCGCGCCAAGATGCGCGTGATCGAGGTCGGCCAGCTGCACGACGACGACTTCGTCGTCGTCTACCGGCCGCGCAGCGACGAGGTCTACCACTTCCTGCGCCGCGTGAAGGGTGGCGTGCGCGCGCGGCCGCGGCGGCCGGCCGCCCAGCCGGCGGCGCCCCCGGTGCAGCCCTACCCGCCGGTGGACGTGCGGGGCCGCTTCACGGTGATGCCGCGCCTGGAGGCGCTGGCGGTCTACAAGGGCGAGATCCCGTGCACCAACGAGGACCTCATCCGCAACGCGGCGTACTCGTGGTCGCCGATGTCGGCGGTGGAGATCGAGGAGAAGACCGGCATCCGCCAGCGCCTGTACACCGCGCTCGACCTCGATCACATCTCGCTGCTGGCCGCCCAGGCCGCGCTGGCCAAGGCCGGCCGGCGGCCCGAGGAGATCGGCGCGGTCATCTTCTGCTCGTGCACCAGCGGCAAGATGATGCCGTCGCTGGCCACGTGGCTCTCGGGCCAGCTCGGCATGCTGCAGACGCACTTCTCCTGTGACATGGTCGCCGCCTGCGCGGGGCTGCCCTACGGGCTGAGCGAGGCGACGCGCCAGCTGCAGGAGGTGCGGCGCCCGGTGCTGCTGGTGTGCGGCGAGAAGTTCTCCGACAAGATCGGCACCGTGCGGACCTCCCGCATGATCTTCGGCGACGGCGCCGCCGCGCTGGTGATCGGCCCGGCGCCCGAGGGCGCGCCGCCCGACGTCGAGTACTACCAGACCTACGCCAGCGGGCCCATGAGCGAGGTGGACTCGATCATCTGGCCCAACCCGGCGTTCGACAACAACATCACCGTGTACGGGCCAGAGGTGAAGGCGCTGGTCAAGCGCTACCTCACCCAGATGATCCACGAGCTGGGCGCGCTGCCGCATCCCGAGGGCGGCGCCGGCTCGCTGGTGAACGCCATCGACCTCGTGGTCCCCCACCAGGCCAACCGGACGATGGTGGTGCAGTACGCGCGCGGCGCCGGCATCCCGCCCGAGCGGCTCTACTTCAACATCGGCACGGTCGGCAACACGTCGTCGGCCTCGATCCCGCTGGCCCTCTACGACGCGGTGGCCGAGGGCGTGATCGACCGGCCGATGCGCGTGTTCGCCCCCGGCTTCGGCGCCGGGGCCGTCGGCGGCTACGTCGTGATGCGCGTCGATCCGGCCGTCGTCGCCCGGTGAGCGTCGCCCGTCGCGTCGCGATCCGCGCCGGCTGGATCGTGGGCTTCGACGGCCGCGGCCATCGCCTGCTGCGCGACGGCGTGGTTGTGCTCGAGGGCGAGCGCATCGTCCACGTCGGCCGCACGTACGCGGGACCGGTGGACGAGACGGTGCAGGCGCGCGACCGCGTGCTGACGCCGGGCCTCATCTCCACCCACGCCCACCTGGCCGGCTCCCCGCTCGACCGCTCGTTCATCGAGGACCGCGGCAGCCCGCAGTTCTGGTACTCGGGCCTGTTCGAGATGCTGCCAGTGCGCGGCGGGGCCCAGGACGAGGCGGCCGGCCGGGCCTGCGTGGACTTCTCGATGGCCGAGCTCCTGCGTGGCGGCGTCACCACGGTGATGGAGATCGGCGCGCTGGGCGAGTACGTCATCGAGCGCGCCGGTCACTACGGGCTGCGCGTCTACATGGGGCTGACGTTCCGCTCCGGCCACTGGCTCACCCGCGACGGGCGCCGCGTGGTCTGGGAGTGGAACGAGGAGGAGGGCCGCCGCGGCCTGCGCCGCGCCGTCGAGCTGTTCGACAAGCACGACGGCGCCCACGGCGGGCTCGTGCGCTGCTACTTCGCCCCGGCGCAGGTCGACACCTGTACCCCTCAGCTGCTGAGCGAGGCCAGGCGCCACGCCGACGACGCCGGCCGCCCGCTCACGCTGCACACCTCGCAGTCGGTGGTCGAGTTCAACGAGATGCTGCAGCGTCACGGCAAGACGCCGGTGGCCTGGCTGGCCGACCTGGGCGTGCTCGGCCCCAACACCGTGCTCGGCCACGCCATCATCATCGGCGGCTCGTCGTGGACGAACTACCCGGCGGGCGACGTCGGCCTCATGGCCGAGGCCGGCTGCACGGTCGCCCACGCGCCGTGGGTCTTCGCCCGCCGGGGCGTGATCATGGAGTCCTTCGCCCTCTACAAGGCCGCCGGCGTCAACGTCGCCCTCGGCACCGACACCAATCCGCAGTCGGTGATCGAGGCCATGCGCTGGGCCGCCGTCTGCTCCAAGATCGTCGAGCGCAACACGCAGGCCACCACCGCCGCCGACGTGTTCGACGCCGCCACCCTGGGCGGCGCCCACGCGCTGGGCCGCGACGACCTGGGCCGCATCGCGCCCGGCGCCACCGCCGACCTCGTGCTGTGGAAGGCTTCGTCGTGGAACATGACGCCGCTGCGCGACCCGATCAAGAACATCGTCTACAACGCGACCAGCGAGGACGTGGACCGCGTGTACGTCGGCGGCCGCCTCGTGGTGGACGGCGGTCGCGTGGTGGCCGCCGACGAGGCGAAGATCCTGGCCGATCTGCAGGCGGGCGGCGAGCGCATGTGGCCACGCATGAAGCAGTTCGACTGGGCGGGCCGCGCCGCCGACGAGCTCTCCCCGCAGACCTACCCGGAGTGGGAGTAGCGCCCCCGGCCGGCGGCTCAGCTCACCCGCCTAATGCCACGCCTCCGCGTTCAGCGGGCGGCTTCGATCGGCAGGTCGCTCCGGTTGCCCCACTCGCTCCAGGAGCGGTCGTAGCCGAGGACGCGCGGGTAGCCGAGGAGGCGGAGGACGAAGTAGGAGTGGGCGGCGCGGTGCTGGGTCTGGCAGTAGGTCACCACGGTCTTGTCCGGGGTCACACCCTGGGCGACGTACATCGCGCGCAGCTCCTCCAGCGGCTTCAAGGTGCCGTCGGGGCGCAGGTGGCGCGACCACTCGACGTTGACGGCGCCCGGGATGTGGCCGCCGCGGCGCGCGTGCACGTCGCGACCGGTGTACTCGCCGGCCGAGCGCGCGTCGACGATCGCGGTGTCGTCGTGGCCGAGCCGATCGCGCAGCCAGGCGGCGGTGGCCACGCGTCCGCTGTCGAGGGCCGGCTGGCCGGCGGCGACGGGCGCCGCCACGCGCGGCACGTCGGCCGTCCAGG
>DASSLH010000450.1:0-4507 GCA_035689625.1 Candidatus Methylomirabilota bacterium
GACGTCACGCTGCCGGCGGTGGGCGCGGCGCTGTGCGGCTGGCTGCTGCTCGAGGGCGGCTGGATCTGGATCGTGGCGGCGGCCGGTGTCGGCGCCGCCGGTGTCGCCGCGATGTGGCGGCGGCTGACGCGATGAGCGTGCGCCGTCGCGGGACGTCGGGGCCGCGCTGGGGCCAGCCGCCGGCGCCGGCCGAGGTCGTGCGCTTCCTCGAGGGTCCGCAGCCGCGCGGCCGGGAGCTGCGGCGCGCGCTGAGCATCTTTGTCGAGTTCATCCGCGGCTTCCGGGCGCTGCACTTCGTGGGGCCGTGCGTGACGGTGTTCGGCTCGGCGCGGTTCAAGGAGGACGATCCCTACTACGTCCTCGCCCGTGAGATTGGCGGCGGCCTGGCGCGGCTCGGCTTCACCGTGGTCACCGGCGGCGGCCCCGGGATCATGGAGGCGGCCAATCGCGGCGCCCGCGAGGCCGGCGGCCGCTCGATCGGCTGCAACATCGAGCTGCCGGCCGAGCAGAAGCCCAATCCCTACCTCGATCGCTGGATCACCTTCCGCCACTTCTTCGTGCGCAAGGTCATGCTGGTGACGTACTCGTACGCGGTCGTGGCGCTGCCGGGCGGCTTCGGCACGCTCGACGAGATCTTCGAGACGGCCACGCTCATCCAGACGCACAAGATCGCCGACTTCCCGCTGGTGCTGGTCGGGCGTGACTTCTGGCGCCCGCTGACCGACTTCCTGCACGGGCCGCTGGAGGCGATGGCGCTGATCGATCCCGTCGACGCCGACCGGATCATCGTGGTGGACGCGGCGGCCGACGCGGTCGCCGCCGTGCGCGACACCGCCATCCCGACCTTCGGCCTGCGTTACCGCCGGCCGCGGCGCCGCTGGCTGCTCAACGAGTGAGGGCCGCGGGCCGCGGCGGCGGCGCGCCGGGCATCATTCGAGCTCGCCGGGCGGATGCGGGGCCTTGTCCTCGGGCACCTGCACCATCGTGGCCTCGGTGAGCAGCAGCAGGCTGGCCACCGACACCGCGTTCTCCAGCGCCACGCGCACGACCTTGGTGGGATCGATGATGCCGGCCTTGACGAGGTCCACCCACTCCTTGCGAGCGGCGTCGAAGCCGATCGCGCCGTGGCCGTCGCGCATGCGGGCGACGACCACGCCGCCGTCCACCGCCGAGTTCTCGGCGATCTGACGGGGCGGCGCCTCCAGCGCCCGTTTGAGGATCTGCAGGCCGGTGCGCTCGTCGCCCTCGGCCTTGGCCTCCTCCTTCTCGACCACCTCGATCGCGCGCAGCAGCGCCAGGCCGCCGCCCGGCACGACGCCCTCGGCCACGGCCGCCTTCGTCGCGCTGATGGCGTCCTCCAGCGCTTCCTTGCGGCTCTTCAGCTCGGCCTCCGACGGCGCGCCGACGCGGATGACGGCGACGCCGCCCGAGAGCTTGGCCAGCCGCTCCTCGAGCTTCTCGCGGTCGTAGTCGCTGGTCGTCTTGGTGATCTGCTGCCGGATCTGCTGCTTGCGCCCCTCGATGGCCGCCTTGTCGCCGCGGCCGCCGATGATCGTGGTCGTCTCGCGATCCACCACGATGCGCGCGGCCCGTCCCAGCTGGCTGGGCTGCACGTTCTCGAAGCGCACGCCGGTCTCCTCGCTGAGCACCTGGGCGCCGGTGAGCGTGGCGATGTCGGCCAGCATGTCCTTGCGGCGGTCGCCGAAGCCCGGCGCCTTGACCGCGACGCAGCGGAGCGAGCCGCGCAGCTTGTTGACGACGAGCGTGGCCAGCGCCTCGCCCTCGACGTCCTCGGCGATGACGGCGAGCGCCTCGCCGGCCCGGGCGATCTGCTCGAGGATCGGCAGCAGGTCCTTCATCACCGCCAGTTTGCGGTCGGTGACCAGGATGCGCGCGTCCTCCAGCACGGCCTCCATCTTCTCGGCGTCGGTGACGAAGTACGGCGAGAGATAGCCGCGGTCGAACTGCAGGCCCTCCACGACCTCCACCTGCGTCTCGGTCGTCTTGGCCTCCTCCAGCGTGATGACGCCCTCGTCGCCGACCTTCTCCATGGCGTCGGCGATCAGCTCGCCCACGCTCTCGTCGTTGTGGGCGGAGATCGCGGCGACCTGCGCCTTCTCGACGCGGCTCTTCACGGGCTGCGAGAGCGCGCGCAGGCTGTCCACCGTGACCCGCACGCCGCGATCGAGGCCGCGCTTGAGGTCCACCGCGCTGGCGCCGGCCACCACGTTCTTCATGCCCTCGGTGAAGATCGCCTGGGCCAGGATCGTGGCCGTGGAGGTGCCGTCGCCGACGGCGTCACCGGTGCGCTCGGCCGCCTGGCGGATCATCTGGGCGCCGAGGTTCTCGGTCGGATCCTCGAGACTCGTCTCCTTGGCGATGGTGACGCCGTCGTTGCAGACCAGCGGGGCGCCGAACTTGCGCTCGATGAGGACGCACTTGGACTTCGGGCCCAGCGTGACCCGCACCGCGTCGGCCACCGCGTTGACACCGCGCAGGATCTTCTCCCGCGCCTGCGATCGGAACAGGACCTGGGTATGGCTCATGACCTCCTCCCGGAAGGCTTAGCGGCTGCCTTCCTCCCTCTCCTGGCACACCGCGCACTGCCGGGCGGTCGGCATCGCGCGCAGGCGGGCCAGTGGAATGGCGCGATGGCACGTCTGGCAGGCGCCGAAGACCCCGGCCTCGAGGCGCGCCTGGGCCGCGTCGATCTCGTCCAGCTCGTGGCGGGCCTGGCCGTCCAGGCGTCCGAGCAGCTCGCCCACGGTGCCCAGCGCGGCGTCCTCGGCCAGCTCGCGCGACTCGCGGGCGGCGAGCGTCTCCAGCTCGGCGTCCGTGGTGGCCACCGTGCGGGCCAGGCTCAACCGCGCGGCCAGCAGGCGATCCCGGAACTCGGCCATCACCCGCGTGCTCGGGCTCGCGGTCACCGTGTTCATGGCTGTCCTCCCCGTCGCTCCCGGCGACGCTTGGCGCCAGGAGATCGCTGCACCGGGGATGCCACGCCGGATGCGCGACAATCCGGCGGGTTGCGACCGGGCCTCGCCCGGGGGGCGGGGCACCGCCGCCCCGCCCCCGGCGAAGACGCCTCATGACATGTATCCTTGCGGCGCCATGGTCGGGGCGCGAGAGACGCGAGTGTGAGCGCCGCGTTCGACGGTCACCCCGCCGCGCCGACGCCCGCCGAGCCGTTGCCGGCAGTCCTCGAGCGGCTGCAGACCACCCGCGACGGCCTCTCCACCGCCGAGGCGCGCCGGCGCCTGGCGCGTGTGGGACCGAACGAGCCGGCCCAGCGCCACGGCGGGGTCGCCGTTCGCGAGCTGATCTACTACCTCGCCAACCCCCTGGTCGTCATCCTGCTGATCGCGAGCCTCATCTCGGCGCTCCTGGGCGAGGCGACGAGCGCGACGATCATCGCGCTGATGGTGATGCTCAGCATCGTGCTGAACTTCGCGCAGAGCTACCGTTCCCAGCGCGCCGTCGACCGGCTGCGCGGTGAGGTCGCCCCGACGGCCACGGTCCGGCGGGACGGCGGCTGGCGCGAGCTGGCTCGTCGCGAGCTCGTGCCGGGCGACGTCATCACGCTGGCCGCCGGCGATCGTGTCCCCGCCGACGCGCGCCTGCTCGAGACGCGCGACCTCCACATCCAGCAGGCGGCGCTCACCGGCGAGTCGCTGCCGGTCGAGAAGGACGCCGCCGAGCTGGCGGTGGCGCCGCGGCAGCTCGCCGAGACGCGGAACATGGTCTTCCTGGGGACGTCGGTCGTGAGCGGCACCGCGGTGGCGGTCGTCGTCGCCACCGGCCCGGCGACGGCGTTCGGCGACATCGCGGCCCAGCTGTCCACCCAGCCGCCGGAGACCGAGTTCCAGCGGGGCATCTCCCGGTTCGCGCTGCTCATCACGCGCACGGTGCTCTTCCTCGTGCTGTTCGTGCTGCTGGCCAGCGCCGCGTTTCACCGGCCGCTGCTGGAGTCGTTCCTGTTCGCGGTGGCGCTTGCGGTCGGTCTCACCCCCGAGTTCCTGCCGATGATCACGACCGTCACGCTCGCCCAGGGCGCCCTCCGCATGGCGCGGCGCCGGGTCATCGTCAAGCACCTGGCCGCGATCGAGGACTTCGGCAGCATGGATGTCCTCTGCAGCGACAAGACCGGCACGCTGACCAGCGGCGAGATGGTGCTGGATCGCAGCCTGGGACCGCTGGGCGCCGACACCGAGCGCGCTGTTGCCCTCGCCTGCGTGAACAGCAGCTTCGAGACCGGCATTCGCAGCCCGCTCGATACCGCCATCCTGCGCCGCGCCACGCCCGCCACGGCGGCGTTCACGAAGCTCGACGAGATCCCGTTCGACTTCGAGCGCCGCCGGCTGTCGGTCGTGCTGGAGGGACCGGACGGGCCTCTGCTGATCAGCAAGGGCGCCCCCGAGCCGATCCTCGAGCGTTCGGTCGCCTACGAGACCGACGGCGAATGCCGTCCCCTGGACGCGGGCGCCCGCGCCCGCGGCAAGGCTGCCTA
>DASSLH010000451.1:0-3694 GCA_035689625.1 Candidatus Methylomirabilota bacterium
GGACCGCGATCCGCGCCGTCGCCGAGGACCAGGCGGCGGCGAGCCTCATGGGCGTCAACGTCAACAACATCATCTCGCTCACCTTCCTCATCGGCGGCGCCATGGGCGGCGCCGCCGGCGTCCTGTTCGGCGTTCAATACAGCCTGATCAATCCCTATACCGGATTCATCCCGGGATTGAAGGCATTCACCGCCGCCGTGCTCGGCGGCATCGGCAATATTCCAGGCGCGATGGTCGGCGGCCTCGTGCTCGGACTGCTGGAGGCGTTCGCGGCCTCGTACCTGTCGCTGCTCACCGGCGGGGCGTTCGGCGCCGAGTACAAGGACATCTTCGCCTTCTCGGTGCTGATCCTGATCCTGATCTTCCGGCCCAAGGGCCTGCTCGGCGAAGTCGTGCGGGAGCGCGCGTGATCCACGGCGCCATCGCCGTCGCGCTGCTGATCGTCTCCAGCGCCGCGGTGGCCGTCTTCCCGCGCTCGATCCTGATCTTCCTCGCCTTCCAGGCCTCGCTGCTCGCGATCTACGTCGCCCGCATCCCGTTCCGGCTGCGGGCGCTGCTGCTGGGGCTGGCGCTGCTGGTGATGATGCCGGTCATCGGCGTCTGGAACGGCTACTACCTCGAGGTGGCCACCCAGGTCGGGATCTTCGTGGCGCTGGCGCTCGGCCTCAACATCGTGGTCGGTCTGGCCGGCCTGCTCGACCTCGGCTACGTCGCGTTCTTCGCGGTCGGCGCCTACACGTGGGCGATCGTCGGCTCGCCGCAGGGCAACGCGATCTTCGGCCACGGCTTCCCGCTGCCCGCGGTGATGTTCTATCCGTTCCTGCTCGTCGGCCTGTTCGTGGCGGCGGCCACCGGGATCCTGCTGGGCCTGCCGGTCCTGCGCCTGCGCGGCGATTACCTGGCGATCGTGACGCTGGGCTTCGGCGAGGTCATCCGCGTGCTGGCCAACAACCTGGACAAGCCGATCAACTTCACCAACGGCCCCCAGGGCATCACGCCGATCGGCCGGCCGCCGGTGCCGCCGTTCGTGCCGTACTCCGAGGCGTTCTACTTCCTGGTGCTGGCCATCGCCGTCGTCGTCATCCTCGTCAACCGCCGGCTGGAGGACTCGCCGATCGGCCGCGCCTGGGAGGCGATGCGCGAGGACGAGCTGGCCGCCCAGGCCATGGGCGTACCGCTCGTGCGCAGCAAGCTGCTGGCCTTCGCCTGCGGCGCCTCGTTCGCGGGCGTCATGGGCGTGGTGTTCTCGGCCAAGCAGCTGTTCATCAACCCGGAGTCGTTCACGTTCCTGGAATCCATCGGCGTGCTCGCGATGGTCATCCTGGGCGGCATGGGCTCGATCCCGGGCGCGGTGGTGGGCGCCTCCGTCGTCACGGTGCTCAATCTGCAGGTGCTCAAGGGCTTCTCGCTCTGGCTCAACGAGCTGAAGAACGCCGACGTCACCGTGCTCGGCTACAACCTCGCCAACCTGCCGACGCAGCTGGAGCCGGCCAAGTACGAGCGGATGGTGTTCGGCCTCATCCTCGTGATCATGATGATCGTGCGCCCCCAGGGGCTCTTCCCGGCCCGCCGGCGGCAGCGCGAGCTGGCTCACGTCGGCGAGTCCGCGGGGCCGGGCGAGCCGCCCTCGTGAGCGCGCTGTTCGAGGCGGTCGGCGTCACCAAGCGGTTCGGCGGCCTCACCGCCGTGCATGCCGTGGACTACCGGCTGGAGTCCGGGATCGCCTCGATCATCGGCCCCAACGGCGCCGGCAAGACGACGCTGTTCAACATCTTCACCGGCGTGTATGGCAGCGACGAGGGGCGCGTGACCTTCCGCGGCACGCCGCTGGTCGGCCTGCGTCCCGACCAGATCACCGCGCTCGGCATCTGCCGGACGTTCCAGAACATCCGCCTGTTCGCCAACATGACGGCCGTGGAGAACGTGCTGGTCGGCATGCACGCGCGCGTCGGCGCCACGTTCTGGGACGCCCTGGCCCGCACGCCGCGCTTCCACGAGGTGGAGCGCGGCCTCTGGCGCGACGGCTCGGCGCTGCTCGAGCGCGTCGGCCTGCGCGGCAAGGCCAACGAGATCGCGCGCAGCCTGCCGTACGGCGACCAGCGGCGGCTGGAGCTGGCGCGGGCGCTCGCCTCTCGTCCCGCGCTGCTGCTGCTCGACGAGCCGACGGCCGGCATGACACAGGGCGAGGCCACCAGCCTCATGGCGTTGCTGCGCCGCCTGGTCGCCGACCTGGGCATCGCGATCCTGCTCATCGAGCACAACATGCGCGTGGTGATGGAGGTCTCCGATCGCGTCACCGTGCTCGACCACGGCGAGAAGATCGCCGAGGGGCTGCCGCGCGAGGTGCAGTCCGACCCCCGCGTCGTCGAGGCCTATCTCGGCCGCCGGGCGGCGGCGCCCCGGAGCGAGCGTGCTGGCGCTTGACGGCCTGCACGTCTACTACGGCGAGATCCACGCGCTCAAGGGCGTGTCGCTCCAGGTGCGCGAGCGCGAGATCGTCGCCCTGCTCGGCAACAACGGCGCCGGCAAGACGACCACGCTCAAGACCGTCTCGGGCCTGCTGGCCGCCCGCGGCGGCGGCGTCGCCTTCGAGGGCCGGCCGCTCGTCGGCGTGCCGCCCCACGCGATCGTCGCCCGCGGCATCGCTCACGTCCCCGAGGGCCGCCGCATCTTCAACCGGCTCACCGTCCGCGAGAACCTCGTCATGGGCGCCTACCTGCGCCACGACGCCGCCGGCATCGCCGCCGATCTCGACCGCGTGTTCGCGCTGTTTCCGCGGCTGCACGAGCGCATCACGCAGGTGGCCGGCACGCTGTCAGGCGGCGAGCAGCAGATGCTGGCGATCGGCCGCGCGCTGATGGCGCGACCTAAGCTGCTGCTGCTGGACGAGCCGTCCATGGGCCTGGCCCCGGTGCTGGTCGAGCAGATCTTCGCGACGATCGCCGAGGTCAACCGCCAGGGCACGACGATCCTGCTGGTCGAGCAGAACGCCGCGATGGCGCTGAGCATCGCCCACCGCGGCTACGTGCTGGAGACCGGCAGCATCGTGCTGTCCGGCACCGCCGCCGCGCTCGGCGAGAACGTCGACGTCCGCCGCGCCTACCTGGGCGAGTAGTACGCGTGCGAAACACCCCGCGGAATCCCGTTGGGGGGCATTCGGGGGAAGCGGCGGTCGCTCCCCCTGATCAAGAGGAGTGACCATGCGAAGCGAGGGCGTGTTCTTCGAGGAGCACAAGGTCGGCGCCGTCTACCGCACGCTGGCCCGCACGGTGTCGGAGACGGACATCGTGAACTTCGTCAACGCCTGCGGGTTCACGGAGCCGCTGTTCCTGGACATGGAGTACGTCAAGCGCGAGTCGGTGTTCGGCCGCCGGGCGGCCCCCGGCGCGCTCACGTTCGCGCTCAGCGAGGGCCTCGTCATGCAGACCGGCCTCATCCACGGCACCGGCATGGCCTGGCTGGGCGGCGAGCTGAAGGTCGTGGCGCCCGTGCTGGAGGGCGACACGATCCGCGTCGAGGTGGAGGTCGCCGGCACGCGGGAGACGAAGAAGGCCGACCGCGGCATCGTCACCTACAAGCACCGCGTGCTCAACCAGCGCGACGAGGTCGTGCTGGAGGCGACGATCCAGCGGATGATCCGGCGCCGCGCCGCCTGAGGCGGCGCCCGTGCGGATCCTCGGCCGCGCCGAGCTCG
>DASSLH010000452.1:0-2157 GCA_035689625.1 Candidatus Methylomirabilota bacterium
CGGGCTGAAGCCCATGACCATGCCGACCTTGCCGTCCTTGAAGAGCTGGAAGGCGCCGTCGGTGCGGTTGGTCTTGCCCGGGTTGACCTGGGTGACCCGGTGCTTGTTGGCGAGGTCGGCCAGGAACGTCAGCGTCCGCACGTTGCGGTCGCTGTCGATCGCCCAGCGCTCGCCGTCCTTCCAGTCGCCGCCGTTGTTCCACATCCAGATGGACCACTCGGCCTGCGCCTCCTCCGGCCCCAGCGGCAGCGCGTAGCCGATGACACCGCCGCCGAGCGCCTGGACCTTGCGCGCGTCGGCCAGGAGCTCGTCCCAGGTGCGCGGCGGCGCCGTGATCCCGGCCTTCTCGAACAGCGTGCGGTTGTAGAAGAACGCGCGCGCGCTGGCCAGGATCGGGAAGCCATAGAGCTTGCCCTGCCAGACGCCGCCGCGCGCGAAGGCCTCGAGGAAGTCGTCACGCGTGGACGGCGACAGCACGTCGTCGGCCGGGTAGAGCAGGCCGTCGCGCGCGTAGCTCGAGAACGAGTTGAGGTTGAGGACGTCGGGGGGCTGGTTGTTCTGCAGCATCGTGCTGACCTGCTGGTCGATCGTGTTCCAGTCCACGACCTGCAGCTCGACCTTCGTCCCCGTCTGCTTCGTGTACTGCTCGGCCAGCGCGCGCCAGAACGGCCCGGTGTGGTCCTTGCTGTACTCGGCGATGACGACCTTGATGGCGGGCGCGCCGCCGCCGCTGCAGGCGGCCAGCAGCGCCAGCGCGAGCGCCGCCAGCAGCGGCCGGGTCCGGAGCGCGCTCATGCCGGCGTGTCCGGCTCGGCCTCCGGCATCGAGAGCTGGCCGGTGAGCTCGGGGGCGGCCAGCGGCCGCGGGACGTGCTCGACGCCCTTGAGCCGGCGGATCTCGTCGCCCTCGCCGGCGCCGAGATCGCGGAACTCGCGCGCCTTGGGCAGCACGCGCGACTCCAGCGAGCCGACGGCGTCGTTGTAGGCGCGCACCGACTGGCCCAGCGTGACGCCGATCCGGTCGACGTGGCTGGCCAGCGTGCGCAACCGCTCGTAGAGCTCGCGGCCGAGGTCGCGGATCTCCAGCGCGCTGGCCGCCAGCCGCTCCTGCTTCCAGCCGTAGGCGATCGCGCGCAGCAGCGCGATCAGCGTGATCGGCGTGGCGACGATCACCCGCTGGCCCATGGCGTCCTCGAGCAGCGCCGGATCCTGCTCGACGGCCGCCGCCACGAACGCCTCGCCCGGCACGAACATCACGACGAGGTCCAGCGACGTGCCGAACTGCGACCAGTACGCCTTGCCGCCCAGCGTCGTCATGTGCTGGCGCATCTGGCTGGCATGCCGCAGCAGCGAGGTGTTGCGCTCCTCGGGCCGCGCGGTGTCGAGCGCGTCGAGGTAGGCCGCCAGCGGCACCTTGGCGTCGACGACGATGTCGCGGGCCCCCGGCAGGTGCACGACCATGTCGGGCCGGAGCGCGCCGCCCTCGCCCTTGAGCGTCACCTGCTCGTCGAAGTCGCAGTGCTCCGTCAGCCCTGCCAGCTCGATCACCCGACGCAGCGTCAGCTCGCCCCAGCGCCCGCGCACCTGCGAACCACGCAGCGCGGTGACAAGGTTGCCAGTCTCGCGGCGCAGGTCCTCGCTGCTGGCCCGCAGCGTCTGCAGTTGCTGCTCGAGCGTGGCGTAGGCGCCCTCGCGCTTGTTCTCCAGCTGCTGGGCCTGGCGCTCCACGCGCTGCAGGGCCTCCTTCAGCGGCGCCACCAGCGCGTCCACCGCCTGCTCGCGCCGCCCCAGCCGCTCGTCGGCCAGCGTGAGAAAGCTGGCCTGGCTCTCGCGCAGCGTGTCGGCGCTGAGCGCCTTGAACGTCTGCACGAGCTGCGCGCGCGCGTCATCCAGCAGCGCGCGCTGCTCGTCCATCGATTGGCGCGCCGCCTCCAGCCGCGTGTCGGCCTGGGTGCGCGCGGCCCGCTCGGTCTCCAGCGCGCCGCGCAGGTCGCCGGCCTCCAGGTCTCGCTGGCTCAGCTGCTTGGTCAGCTCGTCGGCGCGGCTCTCGGCGGCGGCCAGCCGGCCCTGCAGCCCCTCACGGGCGCCCCGGATCGCCGCCTCCGCCCGCACCCGCGCCATCGCCCAGCCCAGCGCGCCGCCGAGCAGCGCGCCGATG
>DASSLH010000453.1:0-7800 GCA_035689625.1 Candidatus Methylomirabilota bacterium
ACCGGCGTGCGCGCCGACGTCGCTGGCCGCGCCGGTGACGGCCCCACGTTCGCGCTGCTCGGCGAGCTGGACGCGCTCGTCGTCACCGGCCATCCCGTCGCCGATCCCCAGACAGGCGCCGCCCACGCCTGCGGCCACAACGCCCAGGTGGCGGGGCTGCTGGGCGCGGCGATGGGCCTGCTCGACGCCAGGGCGTTCGATCAGCTCGCCGGCCGGGTGGTCTTCTTCGCCGTGCCGGCCGAGGAGTACGGCGACATCGAGTGGCGGGTGGCGCAGGCGCGCGCCGGCCGCCTGGAGTTCCTGGGCGGCAAGCCCGAGCTGCTGCGCCTCGGTCACTTCGACGACGTGGATCTCTCGATGATGATCCACATGACGTCACGCGCCGAGGACGGCAAGACCGGCGTGCCGGCCTCGAACAACGGCTGCATCGTGAAGACGATCCGCTACGTCGGGCGGGCCTCGCACGCCGGCGGCGCGCCGCACCAGGGCATCAACGCGCTCTACGCCGCCCAGATCGGCCTGGCCGCCATCAACGCCCTGCGCGAGACGTTCCGCGACGAGGACACGATCCGCGTGCACCCGATCATCACCCACGGCGGCTCGCAGGTGAACGTCATTCCGGGCGAGGTGCGGCTGGAGACGTACGTGCGCGGCCGCACGGTCGATGCGATCCTCGACGCGAACAAGAAGGTGGATCGCGCGTTCAAGGCCGGGGCGCTCGCGCTGGGGGCCAAGGTCGAGATCGAGACGCTGCCCGGCTACATGCCGATGACGTGCGATGCGACGATGGCCAGGATGTACCGCGACAACGCCGCCGCGCTGGTCGGCGAGGACAACTTCCGCCAGATCGGGCATCGCACCGGCTCCACCGACATGGGCGACCTCAGCATGGTGATGCCGGTGCTGCATCCCTACATGGGCGGCGCCACCGGCTCCGGCCACGGCGCCGACTACCAGATCGTGGACCAGCAGCTGGCCTACCTCGGCACCGCCAAGGGCCTGGCCGGCATGGTCGTCGACCTGCTCGCCGCCGGCGCCGCCGGCGCCCGCGAGGTGCTCAAGGGCGCGAAGCCGCCGATGACGCGCGAGCAGTACCTCGCCTTCCAGCGCGGGCTCGCGAAGCGCGAGACGTTCGAGGGCTGATCACCTGACCGAGCGGCGGGGCGCCGGCGAGCGGCGCCCCGCCTGATCGCTACTTCGCGGCGACTTCCCGGGCGTGACGGAGCTCGGGCCGCTCGCCGTCGGCGCGATCGCAGAGCGCGACGGCGCGTGCGTAGAGTGTCTTCGCTTTCGCGGCGTCGCCCGAGAGCTCGGCGGCGCGCGCCGCGCCCAGCAGGCCGTTGAGGCGGTTCGGGTCGCGGCGGCCGGAGGCCTCGAACTCGGCCAGCGCCTGGGCGGGCTGGCTCACGTCGAGCAGCAGCTCGCCGAGCAGCTCGCGCGCTGGAATCACCGGGCCCGGGGTGACGGGATGCTTCTCGGTCGCGTCCTCGCGGGCGGCCGCCTTGCGCATGAGCTCGACGGCCTCGTCGTTCTTGCCCTCGGCGCGCGCGGCCCACGCGGCCGCCGCCTGCTGCTGGATGGCGACCTGCTCGGCCCAGTAGGCGTCCCTGGCGGCGACCAGCGCGGCGTGATAACCGTCCAGCCGGGCGATCTCGGCGCGCGCCCCGGCCGCGTCGCCGCTGCGGGCGGCGCCGAGCGCGCTCGTGAAGGCCGTGATGGCCTGCGCCCACGTGAAGCGCTCCCACGGAAACGACGTGGTCGCCGGCGTCAGCGCGGCGGCCTCGCCCCAGCGATGCTGCTCGAGGGCGACGCGCGCGGGGATGGCGGCGTAGGCGTAGGCGGCGGCGAAGTTCTCGGGCTCCGCCTTCGGCGTCGCGCGCAGGTCCTCCAGCACCGCGCGCGCCTGCTTGTCCTGGCCCGTTTGTAGATACGCGTAGACGACGTAATCGAGCGCGTGCAGCGTCTGGTCCCACACCGTGCTCTTGCCCAGCCGCGCGTAGTACGCCTTGCCGGCGCTGGCGGAGGCGAGGTTGGAATCGATGGACTCCTGCCACAAGCCCAGGCGCGTGAAGATGTGCGAGGGCATGTGCTGAGCGTGCGGCACCGACGGCGCGATCTTCGCGTAGCCGCGGGCGGCCGCGAGCCCCTGGCCGGCCAGCGGCGGGTAGTCGTAGCTGTGGATCAGGTAGTGGGCGACGCCGGGGTGGTTCGGCTGCTCGGCGTAGACCTTCTCGAGGATGGCGGCGGCCTTCTTCTGGTTCGCGTACGTCTTGTCGGTCGGCGCCGCCGTGGCGTCGAGCGCCAGCGCGTAGAACACGGCCGCCTCCCGGTCGTCGGGATAGCGCGCGTGGACCTGCGCCATCGCCTTCTCGTAGGCGGTCGCCCGCGTGCGATGGTCCAGCGTGTCGGTGTCGGTGTAGAACGCCGCGATCGCCGCGATGTAGTCCTTCTCGCGCGGCGTCGCCGTCAGCCCGCGCGCCCTGGCGACCGCGGCCTGGCCCCTGGCGAGCATCGCCGGGCTCGGCGGGGCCCAGAGCGGGTAGTAGACGCTCATGGCCATGCCCCAGTAGCCCATGGCGCAGGTGGGCTCGGCCGTGGTGATGGCCGTGAAGGCCTGCAGCGCCTCCTCGTACCAGAACGAGTGCAGCAGCGCGACGGCACGCTGGAAGTCGGCCTGGGCGGTCGGCGAGCAGGAGACGGGGAAGTTGACCGAGCCGAGCGTTTCGCCCTCGTGCGCGGCCGCGGCTAACGGCAACGCGAGCACCAGGCTGAGCGCGATGAGCAGTCGACGGACGGTCATGACGTACCTCCTCCTCTTCACTCGTCGAGGGTCAGGCCCAGAGCCAGGCGGCCGGCGAGCCGGTGCTGAGCGGCGCCGCGCAGCGCGTGATAGCGCGCGCCCTGCGCGTCGCGGAACAGCCGCTCGAGGCCGGCGCTGCGGAAGAACGCGGCGCCGCCGGCGACCTCCAGCGCCGCGTCGACCGTGCGCAGCACGGCCTGGCCGGCCAGCGCGCGGCCGATCAGCACCTTGCTGGTGACCTCGGGGCCGACGGTCCCGCCGCCGGCGGCCTCGATCATCGAGCGCAGCGCCAGCCGCGCCGCCGTCAGCTCGTTCTCCATCGCGCCGGCCAGCTCCTGCACGACGGCATCGCCGCGGCGCCGGGCCGCCTCGCGCAGCGCCAGGTCGCGGGCGGCCTCGGCCACGCCGACGTAGACCGAGTAGACGGCCGGCAGCGCCATGGCGGCGACGATGTGCCAGGGGTGCGACCAGCGGCCGGACGGCCGGCGCGCGCCGACGGCGGCGTCGGGGACGAACACGCCGTCGAGCGTGACGTCGTTGGAGCCGGTGGCCCGCATGCCGAGCGTGCGCCAGTTGTCGTGGACCTTCACGCCGGGCGCGTCGAAGGGGATCATGAAGTGCAGCACCGTCGGCCCCTCGGCGGGGTCGTCGTAGACCGCCATCGTGGAGAACAGGTCGGCGGCCGGCGAGCCGCTCGCGAAGATCTTCCGGGCGGTGACGCGGTAGCCGCCGTCCACCTTCTCGGCGCGGCCGGAGCCCGCCAGCCAGTCGGAGCCGCCGCTGCTGGCGAGGATCAGCTCGCTGGCGGCCACGCGGCGCAGGAAGGCGTCCACGGGCGCCCGCTCGTGGCGCCAGCGCCAGGCGGGGATGAGCACCTGGTGCGTGTGCATCGAGAGCGCCAGCGCGGTGGACGAGCAGCCGTGGGCGAGCGTGCGCAGCACGTCGCACATCTCGGCCGGGGAGGCGCCGCCGCCGCCGAGCTCGCTCGGCACCGGCGCCGAGAAGAGCCGGTACCGGCGCAGCTCGGCGAAGTTGTCGGCCACGAACGTGTCGTCGGCGTCGTGCCCGGGCGCGCGGGCGGCCAGGATCGGGACGAGCGCGTCGGCCACCGAGACCCAGTCGGTGCGCGGCTGCCGGTCGGTCGAGAGCATCTCCGAGGTCGCCATGACTGCTTCCTCCTGCCGGCCACCATCGCAGGCTCCGCGCGCGCGGCCAAGACCAAAAAATGGACTTGCCGGGCCGTGCGCCGGTGCCTAGAGTCGGGGCCATGAAAGGCTATGGCCAGTTCTGCCCGGTCGCCGTCGCGTCGGAGATCTTCGCCGAGCGCTGGACGCCGCTGATCCTGCGCGAGCTGTTCTCCGGCTCCTGCCGCTTCAGCGAGATCCGCAGCGGCATGCCGCTGATCTCCCGCACGCTGCTGGCCCAGCGGCTGCGCGAGCTGGAGGACGCGGGCGTGATCGAGAGCGCGCCGCTCAGCGCCGGCCGCGGCCGCGAGTACCGCCTGACCAAGGCGGGCGAGGAGTTCCGGGAGATCGTCGAGCGCCTGGGCGCCTGGGGCCAGCGCCACGTCGGGCATCAGTTCGCGCCCAACAACCTCGACCCAGCGCTGCTGATGTGGGCCATGCACCGCCGCCTGGACCTCTCGCGCCTGCCCAAGCCTCGGGTGGTGGCGCGCTTCGAGTTCCGGGGCGTGCCGCCGCGCTGCATGCAGGTGCGCACGGCGTGGCTGGTGCTGGAGAAGTCGGGCGCCGACGTCTGCATGCGCGATCCCGGCTTCGAGGTGGACCTGGTCGTCCACGCCGACGTCGGAACGCTCGCCCGCGTGCACACCGGGCACCTGCCGTTCGCCGAGGGCGTCCGGAGCGGGAAGCTGCGGCTCGAGGGCCCGCGCGCCCTCGTGCAGGAGTTCCCGCGCTGGCTGCTGCGCAGCCACTTCGCCGAGGTGCTCGAGCCCGCTCGCGTGGGGTGAGCGCGCGATGTACGGGCGCACGGCCGTCGATTTCCCGCAGCGCATCGTCTGCCTGACCGCCGAGACGGCGGAGATCGCCTTCGCGCTCGGCGCCGGCGAGCGCGTGGTCGGCGTGCCGGGCACGGCGCGGCGGCCGGCGGCGGCCCGCGAGAAGGCGCGGGTGGGCGGCTTCACGACGTTCCGCACCGACAAGATCCTGGCGCTCGAGCCCGATCTCGTGCTGGCGTTCTCGGATCTGCAGGCCGACGTCGTCGGGGAGCTGATCGCCGCCGGCGTCGCCGTGCTGTGCACCAACCAGCGCTCGTTCGACGACGTGCTGCGGGCAATCTTGCTGATCGGCGGCGCGCTGGGCTGCGAGCGCCCGGCGCGCGCGCTGGTCGACGACATGCGCGACGAGATCAAGCAGATCCGCGAGTACTCCTCCAACTGGCCGGACCGGCCGCGCGTGTACTTCGAGGAATGGATGGATCCGCTCATCGCCGGCATCGGCTGGGTGTCGGACCTCATCGAGCTGGCCGGCGGCCAGGACGTCTTCGCCGAGCGGCGCGCCGCCGGCGCCGCCCGCGACCGCGTCGTGAGCGCCGAGGACGTCGTGCGGCGCGACCCGCAGATCATCCTCGCGTCGTGGTGCGGCAAGCCCGTGGATCGTGCCGCGATCGTCGCGCGGCCCGGCTGGTCGGCGATCGCCGCGGTGCGGGCCGGACAGATCCACGAGCTGCCCGGCGAGGACGTGCTGGCGCCGGGCCCCTCGCTCATGCACGGCCTCCGTCGTATCCACGAGATAATCCAGGGCTTTCAAGCGGCCTGAGCGCTTCTGGCGCCCGGTACAATGAAAGGCGCCGAAAAGTTAGGGGGCGCGGCGCCGGCCGCGTTACGATTGGAGCCCTCCGAAGCCCATGGACGATCTCGCTCGCGTCGTTCCTGATCGCTTCTTTGCCGATCGCTTCAACGTCACGCCGTCCCTGATGGAGCGCCTGCTCGGCGGCAGCCTGGCCGGGCGGGTGGAAGACGCCGACATCTACCTCGAGTACCGCGTGAACGAGGAGCTGGTGCTCGAGGAAGGCGTCGTCAAGAAGGGGTCGCGCCACGTCAGCCAGGGCGCCGGCGTGCGCGCGCTGTCCGAGGCGCGCACCGGCTACGCGCACACCGACGAGATTTCGCTGGCCAACCTCGAGGAGGCCGCGCGCCAGGCCCGGGCGATCGCCGATCGCGCGGCGACGTCCGGCACGCTGGCGGTCGCCTTGCCGGGCCGGGCCCACGACCTCTACACGCTGAGCGAGGCGCCGATCGTCAGCGCGCTCGAGCGCAAGCTCGACCTGCTGCGCCGGGTGGACGCCGCCGCCCGGGTGGCCGACGCGCGGGTCAAGCAGGTGATCGCCAGCGTGTCGAGCGAAGAGATCGTGATGCTGATCGCCACGGCGTCGGGCTGGACGATCGGCGACGTGCGCCCGCTCACGCGGCTGAACGTCACCGTCATCGCCGAGGACGAGGGCAAGCGCGAGATCGGCTCCTGGGGCGGCGGCGGCCGCGTGCCGCTCGACTACTTCTTCGAGGGCGAGCGCTGGCGGCGCTTCGCCGAGGAGGCCGCGCGCCAGGCCGCGCTCAAGCTGCGCGCGATCGAGGCGCCGGCCGGGACCATGACCGTCGTGCTGGGCCCCGGCTGGCCGGGGATCCTGCTGCACGAGGCCATCGGCCACGGTCTGGAGGGCGACTTCAACCGCAAGGGCGTGTCGGCGTTCGCCGGGCGCCTGGGCCAGAAGGTCGCCTCCGAGCTCGTCACCGTCGTGGACGACGGCACGATGCCCAACCGGCGCGGCTCGCTCAACGTGGACGACGAGGGCACGCCGACCGGGCGCACGGTGCTGATCGAGAACGGCGTCCTCACCGGCTACATGCAGGACCGCCTCAACGCGCGCCTCATGAAGATGACCGCGACCGGCAACGGCCGGCGCGAATCCTACGCGCATCCGCCGATGCCGCGGATGAC
The DNA here is from genome assembly GCA_035689625.1 of Candidatus Methylomirabilota bacterium. GTDB lineage: Bacteria > Methylomirabilota > Methylomirabilia > Rokubacteriales > CSP1-6 > AR5. Next base: position 6,757 of record DASSLH010000453.1, read on the forward strand.
CAATACATTCATGCTGGCCGGTCAGGACGATCCGGCCGACATTCTCCGCTCGGTGGACCGGGGCCTCTACGCCGTCGCCTTCGGCGGCGGCCAGGTGGACATCACCAGCGGCAAGTTCGTGTTCTCCGCCAGCGAGGCCTACCTCATCGAGAACGGCCGGGTGACGGCGCCGGTCAAGGGCGCCACGCTGATCGGCAACGGGCCCGACGCGCTCACGCGCGTGAGCCGCGTGGGCCACGACCTCAAGCTCGACGAGGGCGTGGGTACCTGCGGCAAGGAGGGCCAGTCGGTCCCGGTCGGCGTGGGGCTGCCGACGATCCGCATCGACGGCATGACGGTTGGCGGGACGCAGGTGTGAGCGGCGACGGCCTGCGCACCGGCCTGCTCGTCGACGTCCTCGAGCGCGCGCAGGCGCGCGGGGCCTCCGCGGCCGACGGCTTCCTGATCGAGGAGCAGCACTTCGCGGCCTCGGTGCGCCTGGGCCAGGTGGACACCGTCAAGCACTCGCGCGACCAGCGCCTGTCGCTGCGCGTCTTCGCGGGCCGCGCCTCGGCGGCCGCCTCGACGTCCGATCTCTCGCGCGCCTCGCTCGAGCGCGTGGTGGACGAGGCGACGGCGCTGGCGCGGGTGACGGCCGAGGATCCGTACGCCGGCCTGCCCGAGCCGGGCGAGCTGATCGACGTCGTGCCCGACCTGCAGCTCGAGGACACCGCCGGTGAGGAGCTGGCGCCGGAGGCCAAGATCGAGCTGGCGCGCCGCACCGAGGCGGCGGCGCTCGCCAGCGATCCGCGCATCACGAACTCCGAGGGCGCGGAGTACTGGGACCGGCGGGCGCGCTACGCCTATGCCACCTCGCACGGCTTCGCGCGCGGCTACGCGACCACGGCGTTCGGGCTGTCGGTGGCGCCGGTGGCCTCGGCCGGGGGCGAGATGCAGCGCGACTACTGGTACTCGGCGGCACGGCATCGCGCGGCGCTGGAGTCGCCCGAGGCGATCGGCCGCACCGCGGCGCGGCCCGCGAAGACGCGCAGCGACAGGCGCTGG
>DASSLH010000454.1:0-5380 GCA_035689625.1 Candidatus Methylomirabilota bacterium
CGAGACCGCGCGCCGCGGGCTGCCCTTCAGCGTCGTCGCCGCCGGCTGCAACGGCATGTGCTGGGCGCAGCCGGTGGTGGAGGTCCTGCGCGACGGCCGGCCGCGGCTGACGGCGGGGCCGGTCACCGCCGAGGCGGTGCCGCGCCTGCTCAACGCGCTGGCCGGCGGCGCCACCGACATCGAGCTGGCCGGCGGCGACGAGTTCCTCGCCCCCCAGCAGCGCATCCTGCTCCAGCGCTGCGGCATGGCCGATCCCTACGACATCGCCGACGCGCTCCGTCACGGCGCCTACGCCGCGTTCGCGCGCGCGCTCGACGACGGGCGGCCGGAGGCGGTGATCGAGGAGGTCCGCGCGGCGGGGCTCGCCGGGCGCGGGGGCGCCTACTTCCAGACGGCGGTGAAGTGGGCGGCCTGCCGGGCGGCGGCCGGCGCGCCGAAGTTCCTCGTCGTCAACGGCGAGGAGGGCGAGCCCGGCATCTTCAAGGACCGCCACCTGATGGAGGGCGATCCGCACCGGCTGCTGGAGGCCGTGCTCATCGCGGCGTTCGCCATCGGGGCCGGCCGCGCCATCCTTTATATCCACGGCGAGGCCGGGCTGTCGGCGCGCCGCCTGGCCGTGGCGCTGGAGCAGGCGCGCGCCTGGGGGCTGCTCGGCGAGCGCGTGCTCGGCAGCGACTTCTCGCTGGCCGTCGAGATCCGGCGCGGCGCCGGCGGCTTCGTGCTGGGCGAGGAGACGGCGCTGCTGGAGTCGATCGAGGGCAAGCGCGCGATGCCGCGCACGCGGCCGCCGTTCCCCGTCGAGGCGGGCGTGTTCGGCAAGCCGACCGTGATCAACAACGTCGAGACGCTGTTCGCGGTGCCGTCCATCGTCGAGCGCGGCGGCGGCTGGTTCGCGGGGCTCGGCGGTGGGCACGGCACCAAGCTGTTCGGCCTCTCCGGTCACCTGCGCCGGCCCGGCATCGTCGAGATGGAGCTCGGCGGCACGCTGCGGGCGCTGATCGACGGCGTCGGGGGCGGCTCGGCCACCGGGCGGCCGATCGCGACGGCGGTGGTGGGCGGGCCGTCGGGCACGGTCGTGCCGGCGCGCCTGTTCGACGAGCCGCTGATCCCGCGCGGCGCCGTCAATCCCGGCACCGGCGGCGTGGTGGCGCTGGACGACTCGTTCCCCGTCCGGCAGGCCGTGCGCACGCTGCTGGCGTTCAACACGCGCGAGTCGTGCGGCAAGTGCACGCCGTGCCGCGAGGGCACCGCGCGGCTGCTGGCGATGCTGGAGCTTCCGCTCGACGTGGCGCGCGTCAAGGAGCTGGCCGAGGCGATCCAGCTGGCGTCGCTGTGCGGGCTGGGCCAGGCGGCGCCGCTGGCGCTGCTCTCGGCGCTCGGCGAGTTCCCGCGCGACTTCGGCGTATCATCGTAGAACAATGAAGCTCACGATCGACGACCGCCACGTCGAGCTGCCCGAGGGCGCGACGGTCCTCGACGGCGTCAACCGCCTCGGCCTGCCGCTGCCGCAGCTGTGCAAGGATCCCGACCGCGCGCCGCTGGGCGCCTGCCGCACGTGCCTCGTGCACGTGGAGGGCGTGCGCGGCACGCCGGCCGCCTGCCACCTGCCCGCCCGCGAGGGCATGGTCGTCTCGACCCGGCATCCCGAGGTCGCCCGCGTGCGCACGACCGTGCTCGATCTCACGCGCTCGATGCTGACGCCGGGCGGCGAGCGGGACGGCTTCGGCCAGGTCGGCGCCGCGCTCGAGCGTCACGGCCGGCGGGCGCCCTCGTGGACGCCGCTGCACGGCTTCGACGCGGACGCCAGCAAGTCGTTCTTCGTCCTCGACCGCGACGCCTGCATCCTGTGCGGGCGCTGCACGACGGCGTGCGACGACGTGCAGCAGATCGGCGCCATCGCGCTGCTCGGCCGCGGCCACGCCAGCAAGGTCGGCGTCGCCGGCGATGGCCTCCTGGCCGACTCCGTCTGCACGTCGTGCGGCCAGTGCGTGGCGACGTGCCCGACCGGCGCGCTGCGCCCCAAGGAGGCGCCGGCGGTCATCGCCCGCGTGGTGGAGACGACGTGCCCCTACTGCGGCGTCGGCTGCGGGATCGAGAGCCGGGTGACGACCGACGGGCGACTGGCGGCGATGGCCGACGACGTGCCGGCCAACCGCTCCAGCCTCGGCATGCTGTGCGTGAAGGGTCGCTTCGCGACCGGCTTCGTGCACGCGCTTGACCGCGTGACGACGCCGCGGATCAAGCGCGACGGGCGCTGGATCGAGGTCGGCTGGGACGAGGCGCTCGACGCCGCCGCCGAGGGCCTGGCCCGTCACCGCGGCAGGTTCGGCGCGCTGGCCAGCGCCAAGGCGACCAACGAGGACGGCTATCTCGTGCAGAAGTTCTGCCGCGTCGTCATGGGCACCAACGACGTCGACCACTGCACGCGGCTGTGCCACTCGCCCTCGGTCGAGGCGATGCTGGCCTCGATGGGCTCGGGCGCGACGTCCAACTCGTACCGGGACTACGAGGAGGCCGGCTGCCTGATGGTCGTGGGCTCCGACGCCTCGTCCAATCATCCGGTCATCGCCGTGCGCTTCCGCCGCGCGGTGAGCCGCGGCGCCCGGCTGATCGTCGTCAACCCCAAGCGCGTGGAGCTGTGCGACCAGGCCGACCTCTGGCTGCGCCAGCGCCCCGGCACCGACGTGACGCTGTTCAACGCGATGGCGCGCGTCATCCTCGACGAGCACCTGCACGACGAGGCGTTCGTGCGCGCGCGCACCGAGGGCTTCCACGCCTGGCGCGGCTCGCTGGAGCCTTACACGCTCGACCACGCCGAGCGCGTGACCGGCGTGCCGGCGCCCGACATCGCGCAGGCCGCGCGCTGGTACGCGCGCCCGGGGTTCTCAGCTTCCTGCCTGATCTGGGGGATGGGCATCACCCAGCACGTCAACGGCATCCACAACGCGCACGCGCTGCTGAACCTGTCGCTGGTCACCGGCCAGCTGGGACGGCCGGGCTCCGGCATCTCGCCGCTGCGCGGGCAGAACAACGTGCAGGGCTGCGGTGACGCCGGCTGCATCCCCACCAATTTGCCCGGCTACCAGATGTACGTGCCGGACACGCTGGCGCGCTTCGAGCAGGCGTGGGGCGTGCGGCCGCCGGGGCGCACCGGGCGCGTCGTCACCGAGATGGTCGAGGGCTGCCTGACCGGCGACACGCGCGCGATGTACGTCGTCGGTGAGAATCCGCTGCTCTCCGAGCCCGACCTGCATCACGCCGAGAAGGCCATCGGCCAGCTCGACTTCCTCGTGGTGCAGGACCTGTTCTTACACGAGACGGCCGAGCGCGCCCACGTCTTCCTGCCGGCGGCCGCCTTCGCCGAGAAGGAGGGCACCTTCACCAACTCCGAGCGCCGCGTGCAGCGCGTCCGGGCGGCGCTGCCGCCGGCCGGCCAGGCGCGTCCCGACTGGTGGATCACCGCCGAGCTGGCCAAGCGGGTGGCGCGGCGCCTGGGCCTCGACGTCGGCCGCCAGTTCGACTACACGGACCCCGCGCAGATCTTCGACGAGATGGCGAGCCTCACGCCGTTCATCGCGGGACTCTCGCACGCGCGGCTGGATCGCGAGGGCGGTATCCAGTGGCCGTGCCCGACGCCGGATCATCCCGGCACGCCCTACCTCTACGCCGAGACGTTCCCGCGTGGCCGCGCCCGCTTCATCCCGGCGCGGCAGATCGAGGAGGCGGCCGAGCTGCCCGACCGCGAGTACCCGTTCGTGCTGAACACGGGCCGCCTGCTCTACCACTGGCACGGCGGCACGCTGACCCGCCGCGTGCAGGGCCTGCTGGAGCTGGCGCCGCGCCTGGAGGTCGCGATCCACCCGGCCGACGCCCGCCGGCTCGGCGTCGACACCGGCGCACGCGTGCGCGTGGCCTCGCGCCGCGGCGAGCTGACGGCCTACGCGCACGTGACCGAAGCGGTGCGGGCGGGCGCCGTGTTCGTACCGTTCGTCAAGCTGGCCGACTCGGCGGTCAACTTCCTCACCAACTCCGCCTTCGACCCGGCCTCGAAGATCCCCGAGTACAAGGTCTGCGCCGTCCGCGTCGAAAAGGCGTGAGGAGGCTCGCCGTGCCGCGTCCGGCCATGTTCGTCGTCAAGGCCACGATCGCGCGCGACCAGGAAGCCGCGTTCAACGCGTGGTACGACACCGTGCGGGCCGGCGAGGCCGCGCGGGTGCCGGGCTGTACGGGCATGCGCCGCTACGCCGCGCTGCCGCTCGCGAGCGCGCACGCCGGCGACGAGCCCTGGCAGTACATGGTCTGCTACGACTTCGACTCCGAGGAGGCGCTGCAGGCCTTCGTGCGCTCGGACACGCTGCGCGCGATGACCCGCGACTACGACGCGCGCTTCGGCGGCCGCGGTGAGCGCGCCCGCTTCGCCTACGCGCAGATCTATCCCTGACCTGGAGGGGGACTACAGCCTGGCGAGGAACCGTTGCAGCTCGGCGGTGAACTCGACGGGGCGATCGAGCGTGAGGTGGTGGTAGGCGTCGGGGATCGTCACGAGCGTCGAGCCCGCGATCGCCGCGTGCAGGTGCTCGGCCATGTCGGCGGGCAGGATCGGTGACAACCCGCCCCGCACGATCAGCGTCGGCGCGGTGATGCGCGTGAGCAGCGGCCAGGCATCCACCGGGCGGCGGGCGCCGTGGGTGGCCGGATCGAAGCGCCAGCCCCAGCCCCCGTTGCGCTGCACCATGCCGGCGCGGGCCAGGTGCGCGAGCAGCGCGGGCGCGGCGAACGTCTCCCGCGGCAGCAGGCGAAACGCCCGCTCGGCAGCCTCGGCGCTGGGGTGCGGGCGCGGCAGGCGCCGCCCGCGCGCGTGCATGACCTCCAGCCGCTCGGACGGGATCGCCGGTCGCGAGTCCACGATCACCAGTCCGCTCACGCGCTCGGGGTGCCAGGCCGAGAACGCCATCGCGTTGTGGCCACCCATCGAGTGGCCGACGAGCGCCATGCGCGACCAGCCGAGGTGCGCCATCACCGCGAGCAGGTCGCCGGTGAAGTCCTCGCTCGCGTAGGCGGGCGGCTCGGCCCACTGGCTCTCGCCGTGGCCTCGCTGGTCCAGCGCGACGACGTGGAAGCGGTCCACCAGCGCGGGCGTGACACGGTCGAACCAGTGCGCGTGGGCCGCCCCGCCGTGCAGGAGGCAGAGCGCGGGCGCGCCGGGCCGGCCGGATTCCAGGAAATGCAAGCGCAGCCCCTGCACCTGCACGGTGCGCGAGCGCGCCAGCGCGCAACCAAAGGTGTCGACCATGCGCGCGATTGTACGGCGAATGTCGTGACTGCAATCGCGATGTCGCAAAATTTTTCTTTGCAGGCCTCTTTACGAGCCGCTATTGTC
>DASSLH010000455.1:0-3030 GCA_035689625.1 Candidatus Methylomirabilota bacterium
GGCGCGGTGATCGAGGACGACGCCCAGGTCGGCGCCGGCGCCGTGGTGCCGCCGGGCAAGGTGGTGCCGCGCGGCACGCTCGTCATGGGCGTGCCCGCCAAGCCCGTGCGCCAGATGAGCGCCGAGGAGCTCGACGACATCCGACGCAACGCCCGCGAGTACCTCGATTTGTGGCACCGCGACTACCGCGGCGGAGTGTCGAAGGTGATCCCATGAAGCCGCTCGAGGGCATTCGCGTGATCGACGTCACGCAGGCGATGGCCGCGCCGTTCTGCACGCTGAACCTCGGCGACATGGGCGCCGACGTCATCAAGATCGAGCCGCCCGGCGGCGAGGACATGCGGCGCGGCTCGGTGGGCAAGAACGGCCACGCCGGCACGTTCCTGACGATGAACCGCAGCAAGCGGGGCATGGTGGTGGATCTCAAGCGCCCCGAGGGCGTCGAGATCGTCCGCCGGCTGGTGAAGACGGCCGACGTCTTCGTGCAGAACTACCGGCCGGGCGCCGCCCGCCGCCTCGGCGTCGATTGGGACGACCTGCGCGTCCTCAACCCGCGCCTGGTCTACTGCTCGATCTCCGGCTTCGGCGCCACCGGCCCCTACGCGCCGCGCGGTGGCTACGACCTCATTGCCCAGGGCATGAGCGGGATCATGAGCGTGACCGGTGACGAGGACGGCCCCCCGGCGAAGTCCGGCGTGCCGATCAGCGACCTCGCGGCCGGCCTGTTCGGCGCCTACGGCATCCTCTGCGCGCTGCAAGCGCGCGAGCGCACCGGCGCCGGCCAGCTCGTGGACACCTCGCTGCTGGAGGCGGCGCTGGCGCTCACCGTCTGGGAGTCGAGCGAGTACTGGGTGACGGGCGAGGCGCCGAAGCGGCTCGGCTCCGCGCATCGCCTGGCCGCGCCCTACCAGGCGCTGCGAGCCAGCGACGGCTGGTTCACCGTCGGCGCGAACAACGACCGGCTGTTTACAGCGCTCGGCCGAAGCCTCGAGCGGCCCGATCTGGCGCGCGATCCGCGCTTCGCCAGCAACCGTGAGCGCATGCGCCACCGCGCCGCGCTCGTCGCGGAGATCGAGAAGACGACGACGGGCGGTACGCGCGCCCACTGGCTCGCGCGCCTCGACGCGGCCGGCGTGCCGGCGGGCCCGATCAACGCCTATCCCGAGGCGCTCGCCGATCCCCACACGCTGGCGCGCCGGATGGTCGTGGACCTCGTGCACCCCGGCGCCGGTCCCATCAAGGCGCTCGGCGTGCCGGTCAAGCTCTCCGACACGCCGGGCGCGGTGGACCGGCCGGCGCCGCTGCTGGGCCAGGACACCGCCGCCATCCTCACCGAGCTCGGCTACTCCGAGGCCGAGCAGCGCGCCCTCCGCGAGGCCGGCGTCGTCTAGTCGTCGGCAGCCTCGTTGCAAGGCCTGCAACGGCGGAGGCCGAAAATGAAATCCACGCTCCTGCTCGATCGCGCCGAGCGCACGTTCGTCGTCGTCTTCGACAAGGGCGAGGAGGTGGTCGAGGGCCTGACGACCTTCGCCGGACGCGAGCGCCTGCGCGCCAGCCAGGTCACCGCCATCGGCGCGCTGAGCGACGTCACCCTCGGCTACTTCGACCGCGCCTCCCGGCAGTACCAGCGCATCCCGCTGCGCGAGCAGGTCGAGGTGCTCTCGCTGCTCGGCGTGGTGACGCTGGACGGCGAGAAGCCCAAGGTCCACGCGCACATCGTCGTCGGCACCCGCGAGGGCGTCGCCCGCGGCGGTCACCTGCTGGAGGGGCACGTGTGGCCCACGCTGGAGGTCATCGTGGAGGAGTCACCCCGGCACCTGCAGCGGCGGACCGACCCGGAGAGCGGCCTGGCGCTGATCGACCTGGGCCCGCGCGCCCGCGCGGCCTAGCGCGTCGCGCGGCAGATCATTTCACAGGTACGCGGCACTGCCCTTGCACGGGCCGAAGCCGGAGGTATCCGGCCCATGGCGCTGGCGCAGCCGATCGAGCAGGTCGAGGCGCTCCAACAGCCCGTCAGTCCCGCCCCCGGGCGGGTCATCGCGTTTCCCCAAACTCAGCAACGCACCGCCAGCGAGGCGGCCGCCTGGCACGCGTTCCAGCTCCTGCACTGGGCGTTCGTCGTGCTGCCGATCGTGGCCGGCGCCTACAAGTTCTTCGACGCGCTGACGCCCTGGCAGACTTCCGTCGCCCCGCTGTTCTCCGACCTGCTGGGCGTGAGCCTGCGCTCGCTCACCTACGCGGTCGGCGCCGCCGAGGTCGTGCTCGGCATCGTCGTGGCATTCAACCCGCGGGTGGGCGGCTGGCTGGTGGCCGGCTGGCTGTGGGGGATCGTCGTCACGCAGCTGCTCGGGCCCGGCTACGTGGACGTCGCCCTGCGCGACGCCGCGCTCTCGCTGGGCGCCCTCGCCCTGTCGCGCCTCGCTGGATTGTTCGAAGATGGGGGCCCCGAGATGGCCCCCAAAGCCCCCCACGCTCGGGCCATCCCGGCGAAGCCGTGACGGCCCTCGTCAAAGGCGGCGGGCCAGGACCTTCGCGATCGAGTCGGGCTTGAAGCCGAGCTGGAGCAGGGCCAGGCCCTCGTCGAAGTACTCGCGGTAGCCGGCGATGCGACCGCCGTCCAGCTCGAACAGGCTCATGCCGCGAAAGCGCACGCGCCGGCCGGCGCTGCGCGGCACCGCCTCGGTGGCGACGTAGCCGAAGGTCCACTCGGCGGCGGCCGCGGCCGGCGTCTCCACCACGGTGTCCATCACCCAGGCGTAGTCGCGGCCCTCGCGGAACATCCGCTCGAACATCGCCCGCAGGGCGGCGGCGCCGGTGTGGGCGCCGAAGAACGTGTCCACGTACGTCGCGCCCGGGGTGAAGCACGCGACCAGCGCGTCCACGTCCCGCCGGTTGAACGCCCGCTCGAACTCGCGCACGATGCTCATGAAGGCTCCCCACATGTACCACGGGTGGCGGCCGTGACGGAGGCCGAGGCGCTGACCGCGCTGCGCGCGCCCGACCGCGCCGGCGCGGCCCGCGCCGAGGCGG
>DASSLH010000456.1:0-2015 GCA_035689625.1 Candidatus Methylomirabilota bacterium
GGCGCGGTGACGCTCAACGCCTCCGACTTTCCGTTCGCCTGGTACCTTCGCGCGGTCCAGGCCAAGATCACCGAGCGGTGGAACGCGCGGGCGATGCCCGGTCGCCAGCCGGTGGCCCTCATCGAGATCACGCGGAACGGCCAGGTCGGCAAGGTCGCCATCGAGAAGACGTCCGGCAACGGGTTCAACGACCAGCAGGCACTGCGCGCCATCACCGAGGCGGTGCCGTTTCCGCCGCTGCCGACGGAGTACGACGCGCCCGTGCTGACCATCCATCTGGGATTCAACTTCGCTCCGGATCGAGGCTGATCGGATGACTGCTCGACGCCTGCTCGTGACGATGCTCGTGCTGTCACTGCTCGTCCTGCCGGGCCTGTGGCCGGCGGCGCCGCCGCCGCCCGCCCGCGCCCAGGGCGCCGACGTGTACATGAACATCACCGGCGGCGGCGCCCGCAAGCTCAACATCGCCATCCCGGAGTTCACGGTCGTCGCCGGCACCGACACCGCCGGCAACGGCAAGACGCTGGCGACGGTGACCGGCAACGATCTCACGTTCTCCGGCCTGTTCAGCGTGGTCGCCGCCACCGGCGCCATCCCGGCCAACAACCCCGAGGCGCTGCGCCAGTCGTGGAGCGAGTTCGCCGCCGCCGGCGCGCACGCCGGCGTGCACGGCCTGCTCGCGCTGCGCGGCGAGCGCGCCGAGGTCGAGATGCGCCTGTACGATCTCACGACGCCGCAGCAGCGGCTCATCGCCACCAAGAAGTTCGACCTGCCGCTGGTGCAGGCGCGCCGGCTGGCCCACAAGGTGGCCGACGAGATCGTGTTGCAGTTCACCGGCGAGCCCGGCATCGCCGACACCAAGATCGCTTACGTCGTGGGCGCCTCCGGCTCGCCGAAAGAGATCGTGATGGCCGACTACGACGGCGCCGGCGCCGCGCCGGTGACGCGCAACGGCTCCATCAACCTCATGCCGGTCTGGAGCCCGGACGCGCGCTCGCTGGCGTTCACCTCGTTCAAGCAGGGCTATCCTGACCTGTACCGGACGTTCCCGTTCGAGCGGCGGCCGGAGCAGACGCTGGCCGCCTTCGTCGGCATCAACAGCTCGCCGGCGTTCAGCCCCGACGGCAAGAGCCTGGCGATGACGCTCAGCATGGTCGGCAACCCGGAGATCTACGTGCTGAACCTCGCCAGCGGCACGATGCGGCGCCTCACGCGCCACGCCGGGATCGACACCGAGCCCAGCTGGTCGCCGACCGGTCGCGAGATCGCCTTCGTGTCCGACCGCGGCGGCGTGCCGCACATCTACGTGATGGACGCTGAGGGCGCCAACGTCCGCCAGATCACCTCGGGTGGCTTCCAGACCCAGCCGCGCTGGTCGCCGCGCGGCGACCAGATCGCGTACACGCAGCGGGCCGGCGCCCACGATATCTGGGTCGTGGACGTGGACGGCTCCAACCCCCGCCGGCTGACGAGCGGCGGCGGCGACAACCAGGGACCGACCTGGGCGCCCAACGGCCGCCACCTCGCGTTCCAGTCGAGCCGGGGCGGCCGCTGGCACATCTACGCGATGCTGGCCGACGGCAGCGCGCCGGTGGCCATCACGCGCGGGCAGGCCGAGACGACAAGTCCTTCGTGGTCACCTCGACTGCCGTGATACGCTCGTTCCTGCTGCAGGGATGTGCACGCCAGTCGGTCAAAGGAGGGGACATGCCTAGCCGCTGTTCTCACGTATTGGTAGCGTCATTGCTGGTCCTCGGCGTCGTCCTGGCAGGGTGCGCCAAGCGGCCGGCCACCACCCAGGCCGCCGCACCGGCGCCCACTGGCGCGGCGACCACGACCCCGGCGACAGGGGCCCCGGCGGCGCCGGCCACCGGCGCAACGTCCGGCGGTGGCGGCGCGCCGACGACCGCGGCCCCGGTCCGGCCCGCGCCGAGCGAGTTCGTGTCGGTGCCGGAGCTGAAGGACATCCACTTCGACTTCGACAAGTACGACATCCGGCCGGGCGACGCGAAGAC
>DASSLH010000457.1:0-7688 GCA_035689625.1 Candidatus Methylomirabilota bacterium
GCCAGCGCTCGCGCACGGCGCCCACCAGCCGCTTGATCTGCAGCGGGTTGGCCCAGCCCATCGTGTCGGCCAGGCCGATACCGCCCAGCCGCGAGCCGCAGGCCCTGGCCCGCTGCTCGGTGCGCTGCAGCACGCTGACCACGTGGCGCGGGTCCACGTCGCCCTCGTAGTTGCAGCCGAACGCGGCCATCACGCCGACGTCGATCCAGTCCAGGCCCAGCGCCTGGTAGCGCGCGCACCAGCCGGGCAGCTCCTCCAGGCGCTCGTCCACGCTGCGGTTGGTGTTCTTGCGCATGAACGTGTCGCTGCCGGCCACGCTGAACATCGGCCGCAGCGTCAGCACGTCGCGGTGCCTGGCGGCGCGCTCGAGCCCCGCTTCGTTGAGCCAGATCGCCTCGTAGGCCACGCCCGGCGCCCGCGTGATGCCGGCCACCATCTGGTCGGCGTCGGCCATCTGCGGCACCCACCTGGGGCTCACGAACGAGGTGAACTCGATGTACTTGACGCCGGTGGCCGACAGCGCGTCCACCAGCGCGATCTTGTCGGCCAGCGCGAGGGCGCCCTTCTCGAACTGGAAGCCCTCGCGCGGCCCGACTTCCTTGATGGTGATGGAGCGCGGCAGGTCGCTCATTGGATGACCCTCCGTGAGGCCAGCGCGTCGATCTCCTCGGCCGTGAGCCCCAGCTCGCCCAGGACCTCGCGCGTGTGCTCGCCCAGCCGCGGCGCCGGCCGCCGCAGCCCGAGCTCGTAGGCCGTGCTGCGCACCGGCAGCTTCGGCAGCTTGGCAGGGGGACGGCCGGGCAGCGGCGTGTCCACGAACTGGTGCGAAGCGTTCAGGTGCGGATCGTCCACGAGCTGGTCGGGCCGGCGCAGCGGCGCAAACGGGATTCGCGCGCGCTCCAGCCGCTCGGCCAGCTCGGCGCTCGCGTACGTGCGCATCTCGTCGCCGATGCGCGCCGGCAGCCAGCCGCGCGCGGCCACCCGCTTGGCGTTGTCGTTCAGCGACTCGTCGGCCAGCAGGTCGTCGAGCGCGAACTCCTTGCAGAAGCGCTCCCAGTGAGCGTTGGACGTGATGCCGATGAAGACCTGCTCGCCGTCGGCGGCGTCGAACAGCTGGTAGACGCCCCAGCCCATGCGCGTGCCCTGCCGGATCTCCGGCATGGGCACCGAGGGCTCGCCGGTCGCGCCGTAGTTGGCCAGCCACTGGCCGACCCAGAAGACCGTCGTCTCGTAGAGCCCGGAGGTGATCTTCTGGCCCGCGCCGGTGCGCGCGCGCTGCTGCAGCGCGGCCAGCACGGCGACGACGCCGTAGGCGGCGGCGCCGACGTCCACGATCGAGGCGCCCGCGCGCATCGGCTTGCCCTGGGGGCCCGTCATGAACGCCAGCCCCGCCGCCATCTGCGCCAGCTCGTCGAGGAACGGGCGCGCCTCGTAGGGCCCGGGCAGGAAGCCCTTGACGGCCAGGTAGATGATGCGCGGATTGGCCTTGGCGAGCACGTCGTAGCCGAGGCCGAGCGCCTCGACGGCGCCGTGCGCGAAGTTGTCGATGACGACGTCGCAGGCGCCGGCCAGGCGCAGGAACAGCTCGCGGCCCTCGCGCGAGCCCTTGAGGTCGATCGCGATGCTGCGCTTGTTGCGGTTGAGGAAGTGGAAGTTGGCCGAGTTGCCGGCCGGCATCCCGCGCGACTGGTCGCCCTCGCCCGGCCGCTCGACCTTGATCACGTCGGCGCCGAGGTCGGCCAGCAGCAGCCCCGCCGACGGCCCGGCGATGATGTGGCCGAGCTCCAGCGCCCGCAGGCCGTCGAGCGGCAGGTCCATGTCGGCGTATGCTACACCGCAGCCCGCGCAGCGGCCAGGAGGCTCCGATGGACTTCGTGCTCGAGGAGCGAGTGGACGGCGTCGCGATCCTCACCCTCAACCGGCCCGAGCAGCTCAACGCGATGAACCAGCAGCTCAGCGCCGAGCTGCACGGCGCGGTCACGCGCCTGGCCGCCGACGACGAGATCGGCTGCCTGGTGATCACCGGCGCCGGCCAGAAGGCGTTCTCGGCCGGCGGCGACATCCACGAGCAGCGCGAGGACGACCAGAAGTACAGCCAGGCCGAGCTGGACGCGCGCACCGCCGCCCGCGCCCGCGGCGCCTACGAGATCGCCGCCTGTCCCAAGCCCACCATCGGCATGATCAACGGCCTGGCCTATGGCGGCGCCGCCGTCCTCGCCTCCTCGCTCGACATGCGCGTGGGCTGCGAGCACGCGAGCTTCCGCTTCCTGGCCGCCGCCTACGGCCGCATCAACAGCACGTGGACGCTGCCCAACCAGGTCGGCTGGCCGGTCGCCAAGGAGCTGCTGTTCACGGGCCGCGTGGTCGAGGCCGAGGAAGCGCAGCGCATCGGCCTGCTCAACCACCTGGTGCCGTGCGCGCAGCTGCGCGACAAGACGCTCTGGCTGGCGACGATGATCGCGAAGAACAAGCGCGCGTCGGTGATGGGCGTGAAGGCGCTGCTCCTTCAAGATTTGGGCCGCACGCTCGAGGAGCAGTGGGCGAACGAGCGTCACTACACGAGCACCGTCGCCCGCGGCGCCAAGGCCGAGGCGGCGTTCCCCGACTTCATCGCGCGCCGGGGCCGGCCGGCCGCCGGCGCCTGACGCTCAGCGCGCGGCGGCCGAGGCCTCCGGCATGCGCTCCACCTTCACGGTGGGATGCACGGCCGGCGAGTAGATCTCGAGGATCTCGACGTCGTCCGAGCACTCGAGCTCGTTGTGCACGATGCCCGGCGGCTGCAGCACGCAGTCGCCGGCCGTGAACGTCTGCTCGCCCTGCCCCTCGTACACGAAGCGGATCCAGCCCTTGAGCACGTAGAACATCTGGAAGTCGCACCACGGTGCTTGGGCTCGCTCATCACCGGACCTCCTGGATGGGCTGGGGCGTGGCCGCAGTATACGACTAGCGTCGAGCGGGATCGAAGTCGCGCAGGTCCACCGACGTCGCGGCGCCGTCCACGATCAGCTCGGCGAGCGCCAGGCCGGTCGCCGGCGCGTTCAGCATGCCCCACGGCCCGTGGCCCGTCGCCACCCAGGCGCCGGCCACGCCGGGCACGCGCCCGATCAGCGGCAGCCCGTCGTCGGTGACCGGGCGATAGCAGGCCTGCCGGCGCAGGATGCGCGCGCTCGCCAGCGCGCTCGACACGCGCGCGGCGGCGCCTGCCAGCACGTCGCACGCCTCCTCGCTGACCTCCACGCCTTCCGCCGACTCCGGCAGCGGCTGGCGATCGGCCATGCCGCAGACGTACACGTCGCCGTCCGGCCGCGGGAAGATCTCCGGCTCGAGCGCGCGGCCGCTCGCCGTGCGGAAGTCCATGAAGAGCGCGTGAGCCGGCACATCGGGCGCCGCCAGCGTCACGCTGTAGCCCTTGAGCCCATGCACCGCCGGCAGGAGCCGGCCCGCCACGCGGCTCGTCCAAGGTCCCAGCGCCAGCACGACCGCGTCGGCCTCCAGCGTGGCACCGTCCACGCTGACACCGCGCGCGCTGCCGTCGTCGCGCCGCACGAGGCGCTCGACCACGCCCAGGCGCAGCGTGGCGCCATGCGAGCGTGCTGCCTCGACCAGCGCCATGGTGAAGCGCGCGGGATGGATCTGCGCGGTCGTCGCCGTCGAGCCGAGCGCGGCGGTGACGACGGCAGCGCCGTCGATCCACGCCGGCGGCGTCACGCGATGGCGGCCGCCGACCCTGCCGCGCTCATGCGCCGCCAGCATGAAGGTGTCCATCCGCCGGTAGCCGTGGTCGGCGCCGAGCGTCTTGGCCAGCTCGGCGTGCAGCGCGAAGCTGGCGCGGGCCAGCGGCCCCAGCGGCGAGTCGTCGCACCAGTCGAGGGCGAGGAAGCCGCCCGACTTGCCGGAGGCTGCGCACGCCACGCCGGTGCGCTCGACGAGCGTGACCGCGACGCCGCGCCGCGCGAGGAAGTAGGCGACCGAGGCGCCGACGACGCCGGCGCCGCAGACGAGGGCGGTGCGCGGCGGCGTCACATCTCCCAGTCGTCGTACCAGGTGGCGTCGGCGCCGATGCCCTCGCGGGCGACGGTGACGTCGAGCAGGTACGGGCGGCGCTGCTTCGTGACGACGTCGAGGCCGCGGCGCAGCGCGGGCTCGAGGTCCTTGATCGTCGTCACGGCCTCGCCGTCCACGCCCTGCGCCCTGGCGAGACCCACGTAGTCCGTCGCCGGATCGCCGAGGAAGAGGCCGGGGTACTTGCCGTCGCGCACCATCTTGCTGTCGGGCATCTGGTTGGCCCAGTTGTGGCGCACGATCTGGTAGGTCTCGTTGTTGGACACGATCGTGAGGATCGGCGTCTTGTAGCGCGCCATCGTCCAGAAGCCGCTGGCGCTGTAGGTGAGCGCGCCATCGCCCAGGTGAAGGACGACGGGCCGCTCGTGGCCGACGGCGATCTTGGCGCCGATGGCGGCGCCCACCCCCCAGCCGAGCGAGCCGCCGCCGCTGCGCGTCCACGTCAGGCCGCCGTGGCCAAACGGGATGAGCGCGGTGCGCGCGGTGGAGCTCTCCTGCACCATCACGCCCTCGCGCGGCAGCAGCGCGGCCAGCTGCGCCTCCAGCACAGCGGGGTGGATGATCGCGTCGTCCGCGTGGTCGCGCACCAGCTTCTCCTCGCGCTCGATCAGCGACTTCGCGTACGCGCGCACCTTGGCGCGCTGGCGCGCCCAGCCCACGGCGCCGGGGCGCCGCTTGAGCGCCTCGCCCAGCGCGGCCAGCGTGCCGCGCAGGTCGCACTGCGCCGCGAGGTCGAGCGGGTAGTGGCGGCCCATCAGGATCGGGTTGGGCCCGATCTGCAGCACGCTCGGCTCGGCGACATTGCCGTGGACGCCCTGGCAGCCGACCATGAACAGCGCGTCGGGCGTGAGCCCGGTGACCTTCTCGAAGTCCTTCGGCGCCGGATACGTCCCGCAGTAGAGCGCGTGGCGGTTCGGGAAGTTCACGAAGATCTGGCGGCTGGCGAGGACCGGCGCCTCCAGCGTCTCGGCCAGGCGCACGGCCTCCGCCGTGGCGCCGTCGCGCCAGACGTCGTCGCCGAACATCAAGATGGGGCACTGCGCCTCGCCCAGGCGCCTGGCGATCGCCTCCACCGTCTGCGCGCGCGCCGGCGCCGGCGGCTCGATGCGATAGCCCGCGCCCTCGCCGATCTGCGCCTCCAGTCCCTCGCGGTTGAGCAGCTCGGCGCTGATCGACAGGTAGACCGGGCCCGTGGGCGGCGTGGTCGCCTCGCGCAGCGCGCGCACGGTCGCCACGGGAATCGCGGCGGGATTGGCGTGCACCTGGTAGGAGCAGCGCGCCTCCTTGGTGATCGGCCGCATGGACTCGGCCTGGCTCAGGCCGGGGAACGGCGCCAGGCCGCGGTAGTCCTGCAGCTCGGAGGCCCAGTCACCGGCGATGACGAGCACGGCGGAGCCGGCGACCTGAGCGTTGAAGAGCTGGCCGGCGAGCTGGTAGGAGCCGCCCATGACGTGCGCGATCACGACGCCCACCTTGCCGCTGAGCCGGTGATAGCCGTCGGCCATCGCGGCCACGAGGCCCTCGTGCTTGCCGACGACGAGCCGCGGATCCTCGGTCTCGGCCAGCGCCGCGAAGATGCCGGTCTCGGCCGAGCCGGGATTGGTGAAGAGATAGTCCACGCCCGCGTCCTTGAGGGTCTGGACCAGCAGCATGCCGCCGGTGCCGGTGATCGTCTTGCGCATGTCAGTCGCCTCGCTCTTCGGGGGGTTGCGACGCCTGCCCACTATACTCCCGGCTCAGAACGCCACCGGCAGCGACTCCAGCCCGCGCAGCGTGACGCTCGGCCGGAACGCCGGCCGCTCGGTGGCCAGCGCCAGCCGCGGCAGCCGCCGCAGCAGCGTGGCGATCGCGATCTGGCCCTCGACGCGCGCCAGCGGCGCGCCGAGACAGAAGTGGATGCCGAGGCCGAACGCGACGTGGCGGTTGTCGCTGCGCGTGATGTCGAGCCGGTCGGGATCGGGGAACTGCGCGGGATCCCGGTCGGCGGCGCCGATGAACGGCATGACCAGCTCCCCCCTGGGAATCGTGCGTCCGCCGATCGTGATGTCCTCGCTGGGAATGCGCGCGGTGCGCTGCACCGGCCCGTCGAAGCGGAGCAGCTCCTCCACCGCCGTCCCGATCAGCTCCGGCCGGCGCCGCAGCAGCGCGAGCTGGTCGGGATGGCGCAGCAGCGCCAGCATGCCGTTGCCGATGAGGTTGACGGTCGTCTCGTGGCCGGCGATCAGCAGCAGGATGCAGGTCGCCAGCAGCTCCTGCTCGCTGAGCCGGTCGCCCGCCTCCTCGGCCGCGATGAGATCGGAGAGCAGATCCGCGCGCGGCGCGACGCGCCGCTCGGCGATCAGCACGCGGAAGTAGTCGGTGATGGCGTGACGCGAGGCCACGCTGCGGCGCGCGACCTCGGAGTCCGGCGGCAGCATGATCGCGTCGAGGCCGCGCGCGATGTCCAGGCTCCACTGCCGGAAGCGCTCGTGGTCGGCGACCGGCACGCCGAGCATCCGGCAGATGACGGTCACCGGGATCGGGTACGCGAACTGGCCGATGAGGTCCATGTGACCGGCGCCCTCGGCGCGGTCGAGGAGGTCGTCCACGATCGCCTGCACCTCGGGACGCAGGCGCTCGATCATCTTCGGCGTGAAGGCCTTGCTGACCAGGCCGCGCAGGCGCGTGTGGTCGGGCGGGTCGCGGTCGAGCATCGAGAAGCCCGTCGCCGGCACCGCGGCGCCGTAACGCGCGGCCACGAACGCCGCGATCGGCTCCTTGATCGCGCGCGGGTCGCGCAGCGTGGCCAGCACGTCCTCGTAGCGCGTGAGGACCCAGAAGCCGAGGGGATTGTGGTGCACCGGGTCCTCGTCGCGCAGGCGGCGGTACATCGGGTACGGGTCGGCGATGAACTCCGGGTCCATCGGGTTGAACGGTACCTCGCCCATCACACTCTCCATCTCGACGTGGTGGCCCGCGATCATCTCACAACTCGCCGGCGGCGAGCCGGGTGAACTGCCGCTTCAACGCGTTGACCTCGGCGAGGTAGCGGCCCGGGTCGTGATCGCCGCAGTGCTCGCCCGGCGCCAGCCGGAAACGGCGGCGCACGTAGGCGTCGGCGGGCCCGGCGCCGCACAGGTGGATGACGGCCGCCAGGTTCTGCTTCTGCTCGACGGTGGCCGCGGCGATGCCCCGGCGCTCCAGCACCTGGGCGACACCGCGGTCCAGCAGCGCGGCGGTCAGCTCGACGGCATGGCTCGGAAGGACGCGCGTGTAGAGGCTGTTGAACCAGCACGATCGCACGTCGTACCACGGGCCGTCCTCGACGACCACGTGCGAGCGCACGCAGTAGCGCCGCGCCTCGCGGAACGTCGCATCGGTGATCTGGTACATCCCGACCGCGCTCGAGGCGGGCCGGTAGACCTCGAACGGATGCCAGGTCAGCCGCCAGCGCCAGTACGTCCGCGCCACGGGATCGCCGGCCCCCTCGACCTGGGCCAGCGCCGCGAGCAGCTCGGGCGTGATGGTGGCCGTGGAATGCGCGCGGAAGAGCGGGCCGTACTGCCGCCACGTCTCGGCTGGCGGCTTGGCCAGCGCGCCGCTCACCGGGAAGAACAGCTCGGTCGGCTTGCGGAGCACCTGATACA
>DASSLH010000458.1:0-4651 GCA_035689625.1 Candidatus Methylomirabilota bacterium
GGCGGCAGCGCCGCCTGGGTGCGGCTGCGCGTGTGGATCGCCGACAGCAGCGGCCGGGCCGCTCTCACGCTCGACGTGGGCAACGGCCAGGCCGGCGCCGCCCGCCGGGAGGCCTGCTTCACCATTCGCTGCGACGTCGCCGCGCTGAACGCGCTGGGCAACCGGCTGGTCCGCTGGGTCACGACCGACGACCCCGGGCTCCGCGTCGAGCTGGCTGCGGACGTCTGATCAACATGGGGGCCCCGACATGGCCCCCAAACCCCCCGACGTTCGTTGCGCCACGGCGAAGCCGTGGCGTTCCTCTACCCAGGCGGAATCGCGCCCGCGCGCTCGGTGATCAGTCGGTAGTGCTCGGGGCGGCGGTGGCGGGCGAAGTCGAACACCGTCGTCTTGTACGAGCGGCAGAGGTCGAGGTCGCAGCGCGCGACGACGAGCTCGTCGCCCAGCGTGGTGGCCATCGCGACCGTCTCGCCCGAGGGCGCGATGATCTGGCTCTGGCCGATCTGCTCGACGCCCTCCTCGCGGCCCGCCTTGGCCACGCCCACGACCCACGTCGCGTTCTGATAGGCGCCGGCCTGCATGACGAGCTGGTTGTGGAAGTTGGCGAGCAGGTCGTGCTCGGGCGCCGGCGGGTTGTGCACGGGGGTGTTGTAGCCGAGCACGACCAGCTCGACGTCCTGCAGGCCCATCACGCGATAGGTCTCGGGCCAGCGCCGGTCGTTGCAGATGCACAGGCCGAGCAGCCCGCCGAGCAGCCGCCAGACGCCGAAGCCCAGGTTGCCGACGTCGAAGTAGCGCTTCTCGAGGTGTTGGAAGCGCCGCCACGGCTCGTGCTCGGCGTGGCCGGGCAGGTGGATCTTGCGGTACTTGCCGACCACGCGACCGGCGGCGTCCACGAGGATCGCGGTGTTGTAGCGGCGCGTGCCGCCCGGCTCCTCGGCCAGCTCGGCGTAGCCCAGGCCGAAGGCCAGGCCGAGCCGGCGCGCCTCGTCGAACAGCGGCTTGGTCTCGCGGCCCGGCATCTCGGTCTCGAAGAACGCGTCGATCTCGGCCTGGTCGGTCATGTACCAGCGCGGGAAGAACGTCGTCAGCGCCAGCTCGGGGAAGACGACGAGGTCGCAGTCGCGCTGGCGGGCCTCGCGCAGCAGCACGATCATCCGCATCACGACGGCGGAGCGGCTGTCGTCCCGCGCGATCGGTCCGAGCTGCGCCGCCCCGACGGTGAGCGTCCGCATCAGACGCGGATGTTCCAGAGCAGTGTCGCACCGAACTGCAGCACGCCCTGCACGTTCTTGCGGAAGGCGCCGGGCACGACGAACTGCCCCCACGGCACGTAGGGGACCTCGTCGTAGGCCAGCAGCTGCACCTTCTCGGCGATGGCCTTGCGCTTGGCCTCGCTGGGTTCCCGCGCGAAGTCGGCGCGCAGCTTCTCCATGGCCGGGTTCGTGGGCCAGCCGAACCACGACTTCTCGCCGGCGCCGCCGAGCACGGAGGACACCGCGGGCGTCATCGTGTCGAACGACGTGGACCACGTGTGGAAGACGTTCCAGCCGCCCTGGGCCGGCGGCTCCTTCTTGGCCCGCCGCGCGACCATCGTGGACCAGTCCATCGCCTGCAAGTCGACCTGCGCGCCCAGCGACTTGAGCACCTCCATCGTCACCAGCGCCGGCGCGTGCGCGTATGGCGAGTCGGCCGGATCGAGCACGACCAGCGGGCGGCCGTCGTAGCCGGACTCCTTGAACAGCTGGCGGGCGCGCTCGAGGTCCGGCTTGGGCGCGCCGGCGGCCGTCTCGTAGGGTAGGCCGCCGCACATGAACACCGAGGGGCAGGCCCGGTAGTATTTCTCGTTGCCGATCACCGCCTGCATGTAGGTCTTCTGGTCCACCGCCAGCAGCAGCGCCTGGCGCGCCTTCTTGTTGTTGAAGGGCGGGTGCAGGTGGTTGGGGCGCACGATGCCCTGGCTGCCCTTGGGGTCGGTGACGAACACGCGGATGCTCGCGTTCTTCTCCAGCCGCGGCGCGAAGTCGAGCGGCAGGTTCTCCCAGTAGTCGACCTCGCCGGCCTCCAGCGCGGCGCCGGCGGTGGCGGCGTCGGGGATGTAGCGCCACTCCACGCGATCGACGAGGGCCTGCTTGCCGCCGGCGGCGCCGCTGGGCTTCTCCCTGCGCGGCACGTAGTCGGCGTTGCGCACGTAGACCACGCGGTCGCCCGGCTGCCACTCGTCCTTCGAGAACTTGAACGGCCCCGAGCCGATGACCTCCTTGACCTGCTCGTTGGGATCGGTCGCGGCCAGCCGGGCCGGCATGATGAACGAGGGGCTCGCCGAGGGCTTGCCGAGGGCGTCGAGCACCAGGCCGAACGGCGTCTCCAGCTCGATGACGAACGTCTTCTTGTCCACCGGCGCCATCTTCGAGAGCGCGCCGAGCAGCAGGCTGCCCATCGCGTCGCGGGCGCCCCAGCGCTTGAGCGAGGCCACGCAGTCCTCGGCCGTCACCGGCGCGCCGTCGTGGAACTTCAGCCCGTCGCGCAGCGTGAACGAGTACTTCATCGAGTCCTTGCTGACCGTGTAGCGGTCCACCATCTGCGGGTGGAGCTTGAGGTGCTCGTCCAGCGCGAACAGCGTGTCGAAGATCATGTAGCCGTGGTTGCGCGTGATGTACGCTGTCGTCCAGATCGGATCGAGAATCTTGAGGTCGGCGTGCGGCACGAAGCGCAGCGTGCCCCCGCGCTTCTGGGCGTGCACGAACGGGGCGGCGACGGCGGTGGCGGCCAGCGCGGCGGTTCCGGCGACGAAGCGGCGGCGGCTGAGCGGCATGGTGGCCTCCTGGGGCGCGACGGGCGCGAGCGCACGCGATGGTGGCACGGCGTCGCGCCGGGTGCAAGCGAGCCCGGGGGCTCCCTGGCACCCGCCTTGCTCGCCCTGGTCCGGACAGGAGGCGTCACCATGCAAACCGTTGCCGGCACCTTCACCACCCGGGCCGACGCCGAGCGCGCGGTCGCGCACCTGGACACCCTCGGCATCCCGCGCGACCGCATCACGCTGCTGTCACCCGGCAGCGATCCCCGCCGGGTCCCCACCGACGAGGGCGAGCATCCCGGCACCGGCGCCGCCATCGGCGCCGTCGTGGGCGGCGCCACCGGCGCGGCCGTCGGCTTTCCGCTCGGGGCCGCGGTGACGATGATGATCCCGGGCATCGGGCCGATCATCGCCTCCGGCATCATCGGCGCGCTGCTGTTCGGCGCCGGCGGCGCGGCGGTCGGCGCGACGCTGGAGGAATCGCTGGTGGCCGGGCTGCCGCGCGACGAGCTGTTCGTCTACGAGGACGCGCTGCGCCGTGGCCGCTCGGTCGTCATCGCGCTGGCCGAGGACGAGGCGCACGCCGGCGCCGCGCGGGAGGCGCTGCAGGCGGCGGGGGCGGAGAGCATCGACGCCGCGCGCGAGCGCTGGTGGATCGGCCTGCGTTCCGGCGAGCAGCAGCGCTACCGCGGCGGCGCGGCGGCGTTCGATCGCGACGAGGCGCTCTTCCGCCGCGGCTTCGAGGCCGCTCTCAACCCCGAGGTGCGCGGGCGCACGTGGGAGGACGCGCTGCCGGAGCTGCGGCGGCGCCACCCGGAGGCTGAGGACTCCCCCGCGTTCCGACACGGCTGGGAGGGCGGCCAGGACTACCAGCGAGAGATCGGCCTCGGCACCGGCCTCAAGAAGATCGCCTGAGCGCGCCCAGGATCGCCTCGCCGGTGATCGGAAACTCGGTGAAGCGGCGGCCGGTGGCGGCGGCCACGGCGCTGACGACGGCCGCGCCGGCCGCCACCACCGGCGGCTCGCCCACGCCCTTGGCGCCGAAGGGGCCGGCCTGGGAAGGCAGCTCGAGGATGACCGGGCGGATCGGCGGCACGTGCCGCGGGTGCGGCAGCGCGTAGTCCATCAGCGAGCCGGAGCGCAGCTGGCCCTGCTCGTCGTAGTCCATGCGCTCGAGCAGCGCCCAGCCGATGCCCTGGGCGACGCCGCCCTGCATCTGGCCCTCGACGGCCGCCGGATTGAGCGCGCGGCCGACGTCCTGGATGACGACGTGGTCGAGCACGCGGACGGCGCCGGTGTCCACCTCGACCTCGACCTCGCTCACGTGGGCGGCGAAGCCCGGCGCCCGCTGGGTGGTCGCGCTGGCGCCGCGGCCGAAGATCGGCTCGTACTTGCCACCGAACTCCATCGAGGCCTGGGCCAGCTTCGCGATCGGCACGGCGCGGTCGGGCACGCCGCGCACGCGCACGGCGCCGTCCACGACCTCGAGGTCCTCGACGGCCGCCTCCAGCCGGTCGGCGGCGATCGCCAGCAGCTGGCGGCGCGCGTCGGCGGCGGCGCGCTGCACGGCGGCGCCGACGGTGTAGGTGATCTTGCTGCCGCCGCTGGCGCCGGCGTAGGGCGCCGCCTCGGTGTCGGCGTTGGTGACCGCGACCTGCTCGACCGGCACGCCGAAGGCCTCGGCGGCGATCTGGGTGAGCGCGGTGTTGGTGCCGGAGAGGTCCACCGAGCCGACGATGACGCTGACGCTGCCGTCGTGGTTCACCCGGCAGACGGCGCTGGCCGGCTCCACGCCGCCCACCCAGCCGCCGACGGCGACCCCGACGCCGCGCAGCACGCGGCCGCCGTCGGGCG
>DASSLH010000459.1:0-8220 GCA_035689625.1 Candidatus Methylomirabilota bacterium
CACGGCGCCGTGTCGCGCGGTGGCACGGGCGCGCCAAATCGTCCGGCGCGCGCGGGCGCCGTGTCGCGACGCCCGGACGGACTGGCATATCATGGAGCCATGACGACACGGGAACGCGAGACGCTGGACCGCTACGAGAAGCGGGGCGGGCTGCTGCGGGGTCACTTCCGGCTGACGTCGGGGCTGCACTCCGACGTCTATCTACAGTCCGCGCTGGTGCTGCAGTACCCCGAGGACGCCGCCGCGCTCGGCGAGGCGCTGGCCGACGCCTTCCGCGACGATCGCGTGCAGACCGTCCTGGCGCCGGCCATCGGCGGCATCCTGGTCGCCCACGAGGTCGCCCGCGCGCTCGGCGTGCGCGCGCTCTTCACCGAGCGCGAGACCGGCGTCATGCGGCTGCGACGCGGCTTCACCCTGGCGCGTGGCGAGCGCTGCCTGGTCGTCGAGGACGTCATCACGACCGGCGGCTCCACGCGCGAGGTCGTGCAGTGCGTGGAGGAGCCCGGGGGCGTCGTGGTCGGCGTCGGCTCGCTGATCGACCGCAGCGGCGGCGCCGCGGCGTTCCCCGTCAAGCGCGTGGCGCTCGCGACCGTCACCGCCGCGACCTACCAGCCCGACGCCTGTCCCCTCTGCAAGGCGGGCAGCCAGGCCGTGAAGCCCGGAAGTCGCCGCTAACGCCGGGATTCACCACGCTTCGCGCGCCGGCAGGCGCGCGACGACCGTCGGACGGGGGGGGCGAAGCCCCCGCCGAGATCAGCGCGTCAGCACGCCGTTCTGCAGGAGGACGACGCCCAGCCAGAGCAGCTGGGCGCCGACGAAGATGGCGAGCGCGTGCTCGCGCCCGCGGTCGAGGTGGGCGCGATACTGCCAGAGGCCGCCGACGGCGGCGACGAGCAGGAAGAGCGAGCCGTCGTAGGTCTCGAGGACCCCGTAGCGCGCGGCGAGGCCGCCGGCGAAGCTCCACAGCACCCAGGCGGCCAGCCACATGGTCACCACCGAGACGACCGCCGCCGCCCGCGAGCCGCGCCGGCCGAACAGGCGCGCGGCGCCGGCGGCGGCCAGCCCGCCGGCGATCAGCAGACCGCCGGCCAGCCACACCCAGCGTCTCACGCGCGCCCGCGGTACTCCGGCCGCCAGCGCAGCAGCCGGCGCTCGATCTGCCGGATGCCGAGCGCCATCACGATGCCGATCAGCGCCAGCGTGATGAGCGCGACCATCATGTCGGCCGCGTTCAGCGTGCCCAGCGACTGGATGATGAGGTAGCCGAGGCCGCCGCCCGACTCGCCGCCCAGGAACTCGCCGACGACCACGCCGATGAGCGCGAACGAGATCGACGGCGTGAGCGAGGCGAACGTCCACGCCAGCGCCGAGGGCACGATGACCGTGCGCATGATCTGGCGGTCGGAGCCGCCCAGGAAACGGGCGGAGTGGATGAGGTCGGCGTCCACCGAGCGCGCACCCTGGAAGGTGTTGAAGAAGACGATGAAGAACACGATCGTCCAGGCCAGCACGATCTTGGCCAGCAGGCCGAAGCCGAAGATCATCGTCACCAGCGGCACCAGCGCGATCCGCGGCAGCGAGTTGAAGGCCACGATGTAGGGATCGAAGACGCGCGCGAGACGATCGTGCCGCCCCAGCAGCAGCCCCGCCGCGAAGCCGGTGGACACGCCGACCACGAAGCCCCACAGCGTCGACTGGATCGTCGAGAGCGCCATCTGCCCGAGCGTCAGCCGCACGTCGCCCCCGACCAGGTACACGAAGCGGCGCGCGATGACGGACGGCCGGCTGACGAAGAACGGATCGATCCAGTACAGGCCCGGCGTGCGCGAGACGGCCTTGATGCCGGTGAGCCATTCCCAGGCCGCCAGCAGCACGGCCAGGATCGCCAGCCGCCACGCCCACACGCCCGCCCGCTCGCCGCTCACGCCTTCTCCGCGAGCTCTTCGCCGAGCACGTGCCAGAGACGGCCGTACTCGTGGCCGTACTCGTCGGTCTCCCGCAGCTTGATGACGTCGCGCGGCCGCGGCAGCTTCACGTCGTGCACGAGCTTCACGCGGCCCGGCCGCCGCGTCATGACGACGATGCGGTCGGCCAGCGTGATCGCCTCCGACAGGTCGTGGGTCACGAACACGACCGTCTGGTGCCGTGCCTCCCACAGCGCCAGCAGCTCGGCGTGCAGGTTGAGCTTGGTGTGGGTGTCGAGCGCGCCGAACGGCTCGTCCATCAGCAGGATCTCCGGCTCGACCACCAGCGTGCGCATCAGCGCCACGCGCTGCCGCATGCCACCCGACAGCGTGGCGGGGAACGCGTCCTCGAAGCCGCGCAGGCCGGCCAGCGCGATGGCGTCCCGTACCCGCCGCTCCTGCTCGGCGCGCGGCAGGCCGCGGTACTCGAGGCCGACGGCGATGTTGCGGGCCACCGTGCGCCACGGGAACACGGTGTCCTTCTGGAAGACATAGCCGACCCCGGCCGGCACGCGACCCGCCACCCGGACACCGTCGATCTCCACGGCGCCGGCGCCGGGAGTGACGAGCCCACCGATCATGTTCAGGATCGTGGACTTGCCGCAGCCGGAGGGCCCGACGATGGCCACGAACTCCTTGTCGAGGACCTCGAACGACACGCCCTCGACCGCGGCGACCTCGCGCCCGTCCTCGCGGAAGGTCTTGGCGAGCTCGCGGATGACGATGCGCGCGCGACGGGGCGCCATGCCGGCGGTGGCGGCGCTCTCAGGCGCGCACCTTCGCCTGCGCCTTCTTGACGAACGACATGTCCACCGCGCGCGCGTACGGAATCGGCCGCTCCAGCGCGGTCGGCACCCACACCTTGAGACCGTGATCGTAGTCCTTCTCGTCCACCAGGAAGTCCCAGTCGAAGATCGTGCGGTAGTAGCGGATGGACTCGACGATCTCCTCGCGGCTGTAGGTGGACATGTACGGCTTCTGCAGCAGGTCCACGATCTCGTCGTCCTTGGCCTTGCGGATCCACTGCTGCGCCCGGTAGCACGCGGTGACGTAGGCCTGGGTGAGCTCGGGCGACTTCTCCACCGTCTCCTTGAGCGCGTAGCCGACCGTGACGGGGATGGCGCCGCCGAAGACGCGGTTCCAGGCCTTCTCGTCGCGCACGTCGTAGATCGGGCGGCCGAAGTCCTCGGACATCGCCTTGGACTGCCACTCGGGCACGGCCATGATCGCGTCGAACTTGCCGGCCTTGAGCCCGCCCAGCATCGTGAGGTCGCCGCCGCCGCCGACCCACTCCACGTGATCGTTGACCGGCTTGCCGTCGGCGGCCTTGATGCCCTTGAGAACGTACACGCCGTAGACGTACGTGCCGGAGCCGATGGCGGTGGCGGCGACGATCGCCTTGCGCCCCACCAGCCTGGCGTCGGCCAGCGCCTCGACCGACTTCACGCCGCGATCGAACAGCTCCTTGCGCGCGACGATGTTCGCGTACGAGCAGCGCCGGTCGGTGGCGAAGAGGATGACCGCGTCCTTGCCCTTCTCGGTGATCTTCAGCGGATGGTTGGAGTCGCCGAGCCCGAACATCGCCTGCCCCGCCGCCACGGCCTGCACGACCTTGGCGCCGCCGCCGGGGACGATGAAGCCCGGCACCGTCACGCCTTCCTCCTCGAAGAACTTCTTCTCCTTGGCGACGAGGTGCTGCGCGTAGACGAAGGTCGAGACGCTGTGCGAGGCGGTGATCGGTCTGGCCTGGGCGGCGGCGCGGCGCGGCCGGCCGCCGAGCGCGGCGCCGGCGGTCGCCAGGCCCGCGCCGGCCAGGAACGTGCGACGGGTCAACGACATGAGCGGTCCTCCCTCCGGCGAATCATAACATATTGACAGTACAGCGAATTTCAGACATTCTGTGTACTTCCATGGTTCGCAGCATGACCGGCTTCGGGCGCGCGGAAGTGCGGGGCGACACCGTCGTCGTGACCGTGGAGGCGCGCTCGGTCAACCACCGTCACCTCGACGTCGCGATCCGCCTGCCCCGCGCGCTGGCCGCCATGGAGCTGGACGCCCGCCGCGCGGTCGGCGGCCGGCTCGAGCGCGGGCGCGTGGACGTCACCGTGCAGCTCACGCCGGTCGCCGGCCAGCCCAGCACGCGCGTGGTGACCGACGCCGCGCTGGCCCGCGAGTACGCGACGCGGGCGCGCGCGCTGGCCCGCGAGCTGGACGACGCCGGCGTCGGCGGCGAGGTGCCGCTGCAGTGGGTGCTCGAGCGTCCCGGCGTCGTGCGCCTCGACGACGGCGAGCCCGCCGACGCCGCCGTGCCGTGGGCGCTGGTCGAGGAGGCGCTCGGCCGCGCGCTCGGCGAGCTGGTGGAGCGGCGCGGCGCCGAGGGCGAGCGGCTGGCGCAGGAGCTGCGCAACCTGCACGCCGAGCTGGCCACGATCGTGGCGACGATGGCGGCGCGGGCGCCGGCCGGCGCCCGCCGTCGCGAGGAGCGCCTGCGCGAGCGCCTGGCCTCGCTGCTCGGCAGCGCCGCGGTGGACGAGGCGCGCATCCTCACCGAGGCCGCCGTGTGGGCCGACAAGGCCGACATCGCCGAGGAGCTGACGCGGCTGCGGGCGCACCTGGCCGAGCTGGCGCTGGTGCTCGACAAGGGCGGCGCGCTGGGCCGAAGCCTCGACTTCCTGCTGCAGGAGCTGGGCCGCGAGGTGAACACCGTCGCCAGCAAGGCCGACGACCTCGAGCTGAGCCAGGCGGCGCTGGCCGCCAAGGGCGTGCTGGAGAAGATGCGCGAGCAGGTGCAAAATCTTGAGTAGCGGCCGGAACGGCGGCGCCGTGCATCTCATGAACGTGGGGCACGGCAACGTCGTCGTGGCCGAGCAGATCGTGGCGATCGTCGCGCACGACTCGCTGCCGGTGAAGCGGCTCATCGAGAGCGCCAAGGGCAGCACCAAGCTGATCGACGCCACCAACGGACGGCGCACGCGCGCGGTGATCGTGACGGAGAGCGATCACCTGGTCCTGTCCTCGCTGGAGCCGGCCACGCTGGCCCAGCGGCTGACGGATCGGAGCCCCGCCGAGTGATCACCCGGCGCGGCACGCTGTTCGTGGTCTCGGCGCCCTCGGGCGCCGGGAAGACGACGCTGTGCCGGGAGATGCGCCTGCGGCTGCCGGAGCTGGCGTACTCGGTGTCGGTCACCACGCGGGCGCCGCGACCCGGCGAGATCGACGGCACCGACTTCCGGTTCGTGAGCGAGCCGGCCTTCCGCGCGATGATGGAGCACAGCGAGCTGGCCGAGTGGGCCACCGTCCACGGCAACCTCTACGGCACGCCGGCCGGCCCGCTGGAGGCCGCCCTGCGCAACGGCCACGACGTGCTGCTCGACATCGACACCCAGGGCGCCGCCCAGCTGCGCGCGCGCTACCCGGAGGCCGTGCTGGTCTTCGTCGTGGCGCCGTCGCTGGCGGAGCTGGAGCACCGGCTGCGCGAGCGGCGCTCCGATCCCGAGAAGGAGATCACCCGCCGTCTCGAGCGCGCCCGCGAGGAGATCATGCTGTGGCGGCGCTACGACTATCTCATCGTGAATCGCGACGTGAAGGAAGCGATGGAGCAGCTGGAGTCCATCATCCTGGCCGAGCGCTGCCGCATCGCGCGCCTGGCCCTCACATTTCCCGACCTGGAGGTCCCCAACTGATGGCATTCCCCTCGCTGGAAGACGCGCTGAACAAAGTGTCCAACCGCTACCTGCTCGTGGTGCTCTCGGCCAAGCGGGCCCGCCAGCTCAACCGCGGCGCCGCCGGCCGCGTGGACTCCAAGCACAAGAAGCCGACCAGTACGGCGCTGGAGGAGATCGCTGCCGCCAAGGTCGAGTACCGCGTGAAGGACGAGGGCGAGCCGACGAAGGCATGAGCGGCGCGCTCGACGGCCGGGAGCTGGTCCTCGGCGTCACCGGCTCCATCGCCGCCTACAAGGCGGTCTACCTGCTGCGCGAGCTCACGCGGGCGGGCGCGCGGGTCAGCGTGTGCCTGACCGAGCACGCGCGCGAGTTCGTGGGGCCGCTGACGTTCCGCACGCTGTCGGGCCGGCCGGTGCTGACGAACCTGTTCGACCCGCAGAGCGACGACGCCGTCGAGCACGTCGGGCTGGCCGAGCGCGCCGACGCCGTCGTCGTGGCGCCGGCGACCGCCAATCTCCTCGCCAAGGCCGCCACCGGCCTCGCCGACGATTTCCTCACGACGCTGCTGCTGGCGGCGCGCTGCCCGGTCGTCATCGCGCCGGCGATGGACGGTGGGATGTGGCAGCACCCCGCCGTCGTCGCCAACGTGGCCACCCTGCGCGGCCGGGGGGTGAGCGTGCTCGACCCCGACGCCGGCGCGCTGGCCTCGGGCCTCAGCGCCCGCGGGCGGCTGCCCGAGGTCGAGGCGATCGTGGAGGCGGTGCGGGCGGCACTGACGCCCACGCGCGACCTGGCCGGCGAGCGCGTCGTCGTCACCGCCGGGCCCACCCGGGAGCCGATCGATCCCGTGCGCTACATCTCCAACCGCTCGTCGGGCCGCATGGGCTACGCGCTGGCCGCGGCCGCCGCGCGCCGCGGCGCCCACGTCACGCTGGTCTCCGGCCCCACGGCGCTGACGCCGCCGTCGGCGGCGCGCTTCGTGCCGGTGCAGACGGCCGAGGAGATGCGCGAGGCGGTGCTGCAGCATGCCGGCGACGCCGCGCTGGTGATCAAGGCCGCCGCCGTCGCCGACTACCGTGTGCGGCGCCCGGCCGAGCAGAAGATCAAGGGCAAGCGCGATCTCACGCTCGATCTCACGCCCAACCCCGACATCCTGAGCGAGGTCGCGCGGCGCGCCACCGGCGCGTTCATCATCGGCTTCGCGGCCGAGACGACCGACGTCGTCGCCAACGCGCGGGCCAAGCTCGAGGCCAAGGGCATCGACCTGCTGGTCGCCAACGACGTGAGCCGCCGGGACATCGGCTTCGACGCCGAGGACAACGAGGTGCTGCTGATCGACCGCTGGGGCGGCAGCCGCGCGCTGCCGCGCATGCCCAAGAGCGCGGTGGCCGACGCCATCCTCGACGAGGCGCTCGCGCTGCGCGCCGCCCACCCGGCGCGCAAGGCCGTCCGCTGAGCGACGACCCCCGCCAGGCGCTCGCCGACGCGCTCGGCGACCTCGCCGCCACGCTGCGCTTCCACCGCGACCTCGGCGTCGAGCACGTGGCGCTGGAGGGCGAGTACCTGCAGGGCCCCGCCGAGATGCTGCGCGCGCAGGAGCAGCGGCTGCAGGGCTGCCGGCAGTGCAAGCTCTGCGAGGGGCGCCACACGATCGTGTTCGGTTCCGGCAACCCGCGGGCCGCCCTCGTCGTCATCGGCGAGGGCCCCGGCGCCGACGAGGACGCGCAGGGGCTGCCGTTCGTCGGCCGCGCCGGCCAGCTGCTCACGCGCATGCTGGCCTCGGTGGACATCACGCGCGAGGAGGTCTTCATCACCAACGCGGTCTTGTGTCGCCCGCCAGGCAACCGCAATCCCGAGCCCGACGAGCTGGCCGCCTGCGCGCCCTTCCTCGCGGAGAAGCTGGCGGTGATCCAGCCCAGGGTGATCCTGGCGCTCGGCAGCGTGGCCACGCAGTCGCTGCTGCGCACGAAGGAGCCGATCGGCAAGCTGCGCGGGCGCCTGCACCCGTACGGCAGCGCCGTGCTCGTCCCGACGTTCCACCCCGCCTTCCTGCTCCGCAACCCCGGCCAGGACTACAAGCGCATGGCCTGGGACGACCTCAAGCTCGCCAAGCGGGAGTACGACCAACGCCGGACGCGATGATCGTCGACGTCGCGTTCGACGCGCCGGTCGATCATCCGTTCTCCTATCGCGTGCCGGCCGGCTGGACGCCGGCCGTGGGCCAGCGCGTGCTGGCGCCGCTCGGCGGCGCGCGACGCGTCGGCATCGTGCTCGCCCTGCGCGAGGGCGACGAGCGCGTGCTGAAGTCGCTGCTGGCGCCCGCCGAGCCGGCGCCGGCGCTCGACGTCGCCGGGCTGGGGCTCGCGCGCTGGATCGCCGCCGAGTCGCTCTCCTCCGTCGGCTCGACCTGCGCCGCGCTGCTGCCGCCCGTCGAGCAGGGCACGGCCACCCGGCCGGGAAGCTCGAGGGGGCGGAGCCCTCTCGATCGGTCCGTCACCACGCCCGAGCCTGCCGCCGGCGTCGCGACCGCGCCGAGCGGCGTCGAGCTGCTCGTGGGCGCCGGGCGCGAGAAGCGGCTGCTCGAGCAGGTC
>DASSLH010000460.1:0-2284 GCA_035689625.1 Candidatus Methylomirabilota bacterium
CTCGCCGGCGTCGGCGGCCGTGGCACGCACGGCGCCGGCGCTGCTGAGCGCGGGGGCCTGGCCCTCGCCGCGCAGGACGGCGCGACCCTGCTCGGTGAGCGTGACGGTCGGGTACTCGTCATCGGTGCGCGCGAGCAGGCCGTGCGCCAGCAGCTGATCGATCCACGCGCGCACCTGGGCCTTCTTCTCCCCGCGCAGCGTGCCGTAGGCCGCCAGCGCGTCGTGGCGCAGCTGGCCGATGCGCGCGGTCGAGGCGCCTGACAGCACCTCGGCCACGTGGGTGGCGCCGAAGCGGCCGCGCAGCTCGCCGACCGCTTTCAAGATTTTCGCGGCGACGTCGCCGCTGTCGCCGCCCTGCACCGTCTCGCCCAGGCAGACGTCGCAGGCGCCGCAGCTCTCGCGCCCGTAGGCCTGGCCGAAGTAGGTCACGAGCGCCCGGTGACGACAGGCCGCCGCCTGGCAGAACGCGTACATCTCGCCGAGTTTCCGCAGCGCGCCCGGCGGCGGCTCGGCGCCCTCGGGCGCCAGGATCGACTTCCAGAGCCCGTAGTCGGCGCCGCCGTGCAGGAGCAGGCACTCGGCCTCGAGGCCGTCGCGGCCCGCGCGGCCCGCTTCCTGCTGGTAGTGCTCGAGCGACTTCGGCATGCCGGTGTGGATGACGTACCGCACGTTCGAGCGGTCGATGCCCATGCCGAAGGCGACGGTGGCGACGACGACGTCGGCGCGCTCGTTGACGAACGCGTCCTGGTTGGCGCGCCGCTCGTCGTCGGCGAGGCCCGCGTGGTAGCGCACGGCGCGCACGCCCCGGCGCACGAGCGCAGCGGTCAGCTCTTCGACCTCGCTGCGGCGGATGCAGTAGACGATGCCGGCCTGGTCGCGGTGCCGCTGGATCGCCGCCACCACCTGGGCCAGCCGGTCGGTGCGCGGGCGCACGCGGTAGATCAAGTTCGGCCGGTCGAACGAGCCCACGAGGACGACGGGATCGCGCAGCTTCAGCTCGGCGACGATGTCGTCGCGCACCTGCGGCGTCGCCGTCGCCGTGTAGGCGTGCACGGCGGTGTCGGCAAACGCCGCGCGCAGCGCGCGCAGCTGGCGGTACTCCGGGCGGAAGTCGTGGCCCCACTGGCTGATGCAGTGCGCCTCGTCCACCGCGAAGAACGCCGGCGCCGCCCGCTGCAGCCGCTCGAGGAAGCCGTCCATGACCAGGCGCTCCGGCGCCAGGTAGAGCAGCTGGATGCCGCCGCCGGCCACCGCGCGCATCACGGCGGCGCGCTCGGCCGGCGTCTGGCTGCTGTTGAGCACCGCGGCCGGCACACCGGCCTGCCGCAGGCCGTCCACCTGGTCTTTCATCAGCGCGATCAGCGGCGAGACGACGACGGCCAGGCGGCGCAGGTGCGCAGCGGGCGCCTGGTAGCAGAGCGACTTGCCGCCGCCGGTCGGCAGCACCACGAGCGAGTCGCGACCGTCGAGCACGCAGGTGATGGCGTCCTGCTGCAGCGGGAGGAAGCGATCGTAGCCCCAGATGCGACGGACCGTCTCGTGCACGAACTCAGTCTGGATGATGGCGCGATGATAGCCGAGCCCGCGCGCGCCGCCTAGTGTGCACGCGCGCAGACGGCGCTCACATGGCTAGCGGCAGCTGCTCGGGCGCCGGCGGCGGCTCGAGCGGCCGCGCGCGGCGGTCGCGCACGTCGTAGTCGCGCCGCAGCGCCGCCACGCGGGCCTTGATCGGCTCGGCGTCGCGCCGCTCCGGGTAGGCGCCGCGGTAGATCTGCGCGTAGCGCGGCAGCAGCTCCGGCCAGTGCCGCGCCAGGCTCTCGAGGAAGTGCTCGCGCGTGCCGGGACGCAGGAAGAGGACGTTGCACCAGACACCGGTCGCGCCGGCCTCGCGCGCCGCGCGCACGACCTCGGCCAGCTTCGCGGGATCGTCCGAGAGACCCGGCAGGATGGGCGCCATGCCCACGGCCGCGTCGATGCCGGCGTCGATGAGCATGCGCAGCGCGCGCAGGCGCTGCCGCGGCGGCGCCGTGCCCGGCTCCGTGCGGCTCCAGACGTCGGGATCGAGCGTGGGGATCGAGAAGTGCACCTCGACCTCGGCGCGCCGCGCGGCGCTCCGCAGCACGTCGATGTCGCGCACGATCATCGGCCCGCGCGTGACGATGCTGAACGGGTTGCGGGCGGCCGCCAGCACGTGCAGGCACGCGCGCGTGAGCCGGTAGCGCCCTTCCGCCGGCTGGTAGGGATCGGTCGCAGCGCCGATGGCGACGCTCTCGCCCGGCCAGCC
>DASSLH010000461.1:0-6916 GCA_035689625.1 Candidatus Methylomirabilota bacterium
GGGCAGTCCATCGCCGCGAAGATCCTCGAGTCGCTGGGCGCCCGGCTGGACGAGGTCCGGCAGGAGACGCTGGCGCTCCTGGGGGATCAGTACTACCCGCGGCCGAAGAAGCGGTCGCAGACCCCGGTGCTCGACGAGTTCGCGCGCGACCTCACCCAGCTGGCCCGCGAGAGCAAGCTGGACCCGGTCATCGGCCGCGAGCAGGAGATCGAGCGGGTCATTCAGATCCTCGCGCGGCGCACGAAGAACAACCCCGTCCTCATCGGCGAGCCCGGCGTCGGCAAGACGGCGATCGTCGAGGGCCTGGCCCAGAAGATCATCACCCACGACGTGCCCGACGTGCTGGCCAACAAGCGCCTGCTGCAGCTCGACCTCGGCGCCCTGGTGGCCGGCACCAAGTATCGCGGCCAGTTCGAGGAGCGCCTGAAGGCGGTCATGAAGGAGATCCGGCAGTCGGAGAACGTCGTGCTGTTCCTCGACGAGCTGCACACGCTCATCGGGGCCGGCGCCGCCGAGGGCGCCATCGACGCCTCCAACATGCTGAAGCCCGCGCTCTCCCGCGGCGAGATCCAGACGATCGGCGCCACCACGCTGGACGAGTACCGCAAGTACATCGAGAAGGACGGCGCCCTCGAGCGCCGCTTCCAGCCGGTCATCGTCAAGGCGCCGTCGGTGCCGGAGGCCATCGAGATCATCAAAGGCCTGCGCCACAAGTACGAGGCGCACCATAGAGTCAAGATCACCGAGCAGGCGATCAACGCGGCGGTGACCCTGGCCGATCGCTACATCACCGACCGCCAGCTGCCCGACAAGGCGATCGACGTCATCGACGAGGCGTCGTCCCGCACGCGCCTGATGGCCCTCACGCCGCCCGCAGAACTGAAGGAAATCGAAAAAGAGTTGGAGCGGGTACGACGCGAAAAAGACATGTACCTGGAAGCTCAGGAGTTCGAGAAGGCCGCGTCTCTCCGAGAGAAGGAGAAGGTCCTGCAGCATCGCGAGGAGGAGATGAAGCGGGAGTGGGAGCGCACCAAGGGCAAGGGCGTGCAGTCGGTCGGCGAGGAGGACATCGAGTTCATCGTGTCCCGCTGGACCGGCATCCCGCTCGCCAAGCTCGAGGAGAAGGAGTCGCAGAAGCTGGCCCGGATGGAGGACGCGCTGCACGGCCGCATCGTCGGCCAGGACGACGCCGTCAAGGCGGTCGCCCGCGCCATCCGCCGCTCGCGCGCCGGCCTGAAGGACGCCAAGCGGCCGGTCGGCTCGTTCGTGTTCCTCGGCCCCACCGGCGTCGGCAAGACCGAGCTGGCCCGCGCGCTGGCCGAGTACCTGTTCGGCGACGAGAACGCGCTGATCCGGGTCGACATGTCGGAGTACATGGAGAAGTTCTCGGTGTCGCGCCTGCTCGGCGCGCCTCCCGGCTACGTGGGCTATGAAGAAGGCGGGTTCCTGACCGAGAAGGTGCGCCGCCGTCCCTATTCCGTCGTGCTCTTCGATGAAATCGAAAAGGCTCATCCGGACGTGTTCAATATGCTTCTCCAGGTGCTGGACGACGGCCGTCTGACCGACTCGCTCGGCCACGTGGTGGACTTCAAGAACACCATCCTGATCATGACGTCCAACCTCGGCACCAGCCTCATCGGCAAGCGGGTGACCCCCGGCTTCCTGGCCGAGTCGGACGAGCAGTCCTACGAGAAGATGAAAGAGCGCGTGATGGAGGAGATGAAGCGCGCGTTCCGGCCGGAGTTCCTCAACCGGATCGACGACATCATCGTGTTCCACCCGCTCTCCGAGGCGCACATCAAGAGCATCATTCGCCTGATGATCTCGCGCATCAACAAGCAGCTCACCGAGAAGGGCATCGAGCTCGTGCTCACACCGGCCGCCGAGGCCGCGCTGGTCGAGAAGGGCTACGACCCGACGTACGGTGCCCGGCAGCTGCGCCGGACCATCCAGAAGCATATCGAGGATCCGCTGGCGGAAGCCATCGTCCGCGGCCAGCTCGTCGACAGCGCCCGGGTCGAGGTCGACGTGGAAGGCGGCAGCTTCGTGTTCCGCGAAGCGCCCGCCCCGGCCGCCGACGCGCCGCTCGAGCTTGCTGAGCACTAACCGGCGGGTCGCGCGAGCCTGACGGTCCGGTGACCTCCAGGGGGTGGGTGTGTCGGCCGTTTGTCGCCGCCCTGGCGGCGCTGGCGCTTCTGGCCTCACTGGTTGAGGCGCAGACGCGCCCGGGGTCGAGCCCTTCGCCGATCATCATCAAGGAGCTCACCGTCGAGGGTAACCGCCGCGTGCAGGAGGCGATCATCCTCAACCGCGTGCGGTCGGCGGTCGGCCTGCCGTTCAATCCCTCCCAGACGTCCGAGGACCTCCGCGCGATCTTCAACCTCGGCTTCTTCGACGACGTCCAGCTCAAGGTCGAGGACTTCGAGGGCGGCGTGAAGATTACCTTCGTCGTCGTCGAGCGCCCGTTCGTGCGCGACGTGGAGTTCGTCGGCAACGAGCGGCTGCAGAGCACCGACCTGCAGGAGAAGGTGGACATCAAGCTGGGCAGCGTCTACAACCCGGTGGACGTGCAGCGGTCGGCCGAGAAGATCAAGGAGGCCTACGAGGACGAGGGGTACTTCGAGGTCCAGGTCGGCTCGGAGGCGGAGAAGTTCAGCGACGGCGACGTCAAGGTCGTGTTCACGATCAACGAGGGACGCCGGATCACGATCGACAAGATCGTCTTCCGGGGCAACAAGGGCCTGACCGACAAGCAGATCAAGGAAGTCATGGCCACCAAGGAGCGGCAGTACTTCATTCTGCGCGGCGTCGTCCAGCGCCAGCGCCTGGATGACGACATGGAGCGGATCGTGTCCGTCTACCAGGACCACGGGTACGTGCAGATGCGCGTGGAGCGCCAGGACGTGTCGGTGGACCGGACCAAGGCCCGGGTGACGATCACGATCGACGTCGTGGAAGGCGCGCAGTACCGGGTGGGCACGGTCAAGCTGACCGGCGTGACGCTGCTGCCCGAGAGCGAGCTGCGCCGCCAGCTCGGGTTCAAGTCCGGCGACGTGTTCTCCCGCAGCCAGCTCCGGGATGGCGTGCGCAACATCACCGACCTCTACAGCACGATCGGCCGGGCCTCGGCGGACATCCTACCGCGCACCGAGCCCCAGGCGGCCAACCGCACGGTGGACGTGACGATCGACGTCACCGAGGGCCCCGAGGTCTACGTCGAGCGCATCAACATCACCGGCAACACGCGCAGCGAGGACCGCATCCTTCGCCGCGAGGTCCCGTTCGTCGAGGGTGACCTCTTCACGCTGCAGAAGCTGCAGCGCGCCCGCCAGCGGCTGATCAACCTGGGCTACTTCGAGACGGTGAACGTCACGACCCAGCCCGGCACCGACAAGACGCGCATCATCGTCAACGTCGAGGTGACCGAGCGGCCCACCGGCCTGTTCTCCATCGGCGGCGGCTACTCCTCGGCCGACAGCTTCGTCGGCACGCTCGACCTCGCCCAGAACAACTTCCTGGGGCGGGGCTGGCAGGTGGGTCTCCGGATCCGGGGCGGCGCCAACGTGCAGCAGGGCCAGATCAGCTTCACCGAGCCGTGGCTGTTCGACCGGCCGCTGTCGGCCGGCGCCGACCTGTTCAGCACCCGGCGGGACTTCACCGAGTACCGCTACGAGACCGTCGGCGGCGACACACGGCTCAGCCACCCGTTTGCCGACGTCTGGCGCTGGAACACGTCGTACCGGCTCACCAACGACCGCATCAGCCACGTCACGTCCGGCGACCCCGTCCTGCTCCAGCAGGAAGGCGAGCGGCTCACCTCGGCGATCAGCGGCGGCCTGGCGCGCGACACCCGCGACAACATCCAGGCGCCGACCAAGGGCGGCCTGTTGTCCCTCAGTACCGACTTCGCCGGCCTCGGCGGCGACTCCAAGTACGTCAAGACGATCGCCAGCGCCACGTACTTCAAGCCGATCTGGTACGGTCACGTGGTGTCCGGCCGCATCGAGGGCGGCTACGGCTTCGGCTGGGCGAAGGACGGGCTGACCGGCCGGAGCGAGCTTCCGGTGTTCGAGCGCTTCTACCTGGGCGGTCCCAACACGGTGCGCAGCTTCAAGCTGCGGAAGATCTCGCCGTTCGACGCCGCCGGCCAGCGCACGGGCGGCACCTCGTACGACCTGGCCAACGTCGAGTACATCATTCCGCTGCCCTACAACTTCCGGGTGGCGGCGTTCTTCGACGTCGGCAACGTGTACGGCTTCCACACCGACTTCGACCTGACCAACCAGCGGTACGCGATCGGCGGCGGCCTGCGCTGGCAGTCGCCGTTCGGGCCGATCCGGGTGGACTACGGCATCAACCCCGACCGCCGCCTGGAGAACGGGCCCGGCAGCAGGAAAGAGGACTTCGGCGCGATCCAGTTCTCGGTGGGATCACCGTTCTGAGGAGGAGTTGCATGAAGCGTTGGCTGAGCATCGTGGTCGTTCTCGCGACGGCGCTGGGCGGGGCGTGGATCGCCCGCGCGCAGGCGCCGGCCGCCGCGCCCGCCGCCGCCGCGGCGCCCAACGGCCTTCAGCGGATCGCCTTCATCGACGTCCAGCGCGTGCTCGCGCGCTCGGCGGCCGGCGTGGCCGCCCGCGAGCAGCTGGAGCGCGACAAGGCCACGATGCAGAAGGAGATGGACACCAAGCGCACCGAGCTCGAGAAGCTGCGCGACGAGCTCGAGAAGAAGGGCGCGCTCATGACGGCGGACGCCCGCCGGGACAAGCAGGAGCTGTTCGAGCGCAAGCGGCGTGACGCTGCCCGTCTCGCCGACGACTTCCAGAAGGAGCTCGAGAAGAAGGAGTCCGGCCTCTTGCAGCAGGTCCTGGCCCAGGTTTCCACGGTCATCGAGAAGGTCGGCAAGGAGAAGGGCTACTATCTGATCGTGGAGAAGCGGGGCGCGGGCGTCATCTACGCGACCGCCGAGGCCGATCTCACCGACGAGATCATTCGCGCCTACGATCGCGAGAACGCGTCCAAGGCCACCAAGAAGCCCTGAGCGCGATGACCAAGGCCGGGTTCACGCTCGGCGAGCTCGCGGAGGCCCTCCACGCCCGGCTCGAAGGCGACCCGGCGCGGATCGTCACCGGTGTCGCTCCGCTCGACAGCGCGGGCCCCGACCAGATCTCGTTCCTGACCGACCCGCGCTATCGCGAGGCGGCACGCACCTCGCGGGCGGGCGCCTTCCTGGCCCCGGCCGACGTGGCCGACCTGCCGGGGCCCACGCTGCACAGCCCGGCCCCGCAGCAGGCGCTGATCGACCTGCTCTGCCTGTTCCACCCCGTCGCGCCGGCGCCGCCCGGCATCGACCGCACCGCCGTGGTCGCGTCCGACGCCCGCGTCGATCCCGGCGCCACCGTGGGGCCGCTCTGCGTGGTCGAGAGCCGGGCCGTCGTCGGCCCGGGGGCCCGGCTGCACGCGCTCGTGCACGTGGGCGCCGGCGTGGAGATCGGCGAGGGCTGCGTGCTCCATCCGCACGTGAGCCTGCGCGAGGGCGTGCGCCTGGGCCGGCGGGTGGTGATCCACGCCGGCGCCGTGCTCGGCGCCGACGGCTTCGGCTACGCGTTCGACGGCCAGGCCCATCGCAAGATCCCCCAGGTCGGCGGCGTGCTGATCGAGGACGACGTGGAGATCGGCGCCAATACCACGATCGACCGCGCCACGTTCGGCGACACCGTCGTGCGGCGCGGCAGCAAGATCGACAACCTCGTGCAGATCGGCCACAACGTCGAGGTCGGCGAGCACTCGCTGCTGGTGGCGCAGGTCGGTGTGTCGGGCTCCTCGCGGCTGGGCCGCGGCGTGGTGCTGGCCGGACAGGTGGGCGTGGCCGACCACGTGACCATCGGCGACGGCGTCATCGCCGGCGCCCAGGCCGGGATTCCCAGCAGCATCAAGGCCGGCGAGAAGGTGCTCGGCACCCCGGCGCGGCCCTTGCTGCAGGCCAAGCGGATCATGGTGGCCGAGACGCGGCTGCCCGAGCTGCTGCAGCGCGTGCGCGCGCTCGAGCAGCGACTTCAAGAATTGGCCGCCCGCCTGGGGGGCGCCCCCGGCGACACGCGATGAGCGCCGGCATCCATCCCACCGCCCAGATCGATCCGCGCGCGCGGCTCGGCGCCCGGGTCAGCGTCGGCGCGTTCACGATCGTAGGCCCCGAGGTCGTCGCCGGCGACGACGTCGAGCTCGGCCACCACGTCGTGCTGGAGGGCCGCGTCGAGCTCGCCGCCGGCGTCAAGATCGGGCACGGCTCGGTGCTGGGCGGCGTGCCGCAGGATCTCAAGTTCAAGCCCGAGACCGTCTCCGGCGTGCGCGTCGGCGTCGCCACCGTGCTGCGCGAGTACGTCACCGTGCACCGCGCGACGACGCCGGAGCGGTGGACGGAGATCGGCCGCGACTGCCTGGTGATGGGCCTGGCCCACGTCGCCCACGACTGCCGGCTCGGCGACGGGGTGATCGTCATCAACTACGCCGGCATCACGGGCCACTGCCAGATCGGCGACCGGGCGACGATCGGCGGCCTCACCGGCATGGTGCCGTTCACGCGCATCGGCGCCGGCGCCTACGTCGGCGGCATGGCGAAGGTGAACGCCGACGTGCCGCCGTTCATGATCGTGGACGGCCAGCCGGCCACCGTGCGCGGCGTCAACGTGGTCGGCCTGCGCCGGGCAGGGATGGCGGCGCCCGACCGGGCTGCGCTGCGCGAGGCGTACCGGCTACTCTACCGCAGCGGCCTGGCGCCCCGGCGCGCAGTGGAGCGCATCCGGGAGGAGGTCGAGCCTCGCGCGCCCGTGCTAGAGCTGATCGAGTTCATCGCCGGGGCCACGCGCCACGGAATATGCGGCGCGCCGCGGGCGGGCTCGGACGAGCCGGCGGCCGACGC
>DASSLH010000462.1:0-2218 GCA_035689625.1 Candidatus Methylomirabilota bacterium
GCAGCGTCACCAGCGGGCCGTCGCGCTCCGGCGCCGGCGGCGCGGTCGCGCGGCGCCACGCCTGCACGGCGGCCGCGTCGGCGAGCGCCGAGGCCGCGTGCATCGCGCGCAGCGCCGGGTAATCGACCTCGCTGCTCGACAGCGGCATGACGTCCAGCGTGAGGGCCGGCAGGGCGGCGGCGGGCGGCGACGGCGCGCCCTCGGGACCGACCGGGAGCAGCTCCAGCGCCGCCTCGCGCGCGGCGTCGAGCCCGAGGAGGTGGTTGACCGCGTCGTCGACGAAGCCGGTCATGACGCGCGGACGCAGGCCGAGCGCGTCGCCGACAGCCAGCGCGTTGGCGAGCATCGTGCCGGAGTCCCAGAACAGGTGGCGGTAGCCGCGCGCCTGGTACTTCCAGGTGTTGCGCCAGTAGATCGCGGTCAGGACCAGCGTCGCCGCGCGCCGCGCCAGCGCCGGCTCGGCGGCCGCCTCCGCAAGCGCGGCACGCAGGTCGCCGTCGCGCAGGCGGCGCAGCGTGAAGTCGCCCGGGCAGAAGTGATAGACGCCGGCGGAGAGATCCTCCACCGCGCCGGCGACGACGTAGACCTCCGTCTGGTAGAGCGCGCCCGTGGACGCCGCCGCGCGAAAGAGCACCTCACCGCCGCCCGGGTACGTCGTCTTCTTCGTCACGCCGGCCGTGTAATAGAGCAGCGCAGTCAGCGTGGCGAGCGTCAGCCGCCCGGCCGGCGGCGCCGGCTCGGCCAGCGCAGGCAGCGCCGGCGTCGCCAGGATCTCCACTTCCCGCGGCAGCGCGACCGCGGGCGCGTCGGTGTACACCTTGAACGGAAACGGCTTGATGTCCCACTCGAGCGTGTGCCCGCTCGTGCGCACTGAGTACGGCGTGTGCGTCGTCTCGTCGTGAAAGCGCCTCGCCGCGAAGTTCATCGAGCGCATTGTGTCAGGCCGCGCGACGACTGTCTGGAAGGGGGCGTCAGCCCCCCTCCGAGAACGAATAGGGAGCCTTGAACACGCCCCGCTCGGTGATGATCGCCGAGATCAGCGCCGCCGGCGTGACGTCAAACGCCGGGTTGAACACCGGCGAGCCGTCGGGCGCCGTCGCCTGCCCGCCCACGCGCCGCACCTCCAGGGCGTCGCGCTCCTCGATCGGGATGTGGGCGCCGGAGGGCAGCGCGGGATCGATCGTGGAGAACGGCGCGGCAATGTAGAACGGCACGCCGTGGTAGCGGGCCTGCACGGCCAGGGCGTAGGTGCCGATCTTGTTCGCGGTGTCCCCGTTGGCCGCGATGCGATCGGCGCCCGTCACCACGAGGTCGACCTCGCCACGCGCCATGAGCGAGGCGGCCACCACGTCGGCGATGAGGCGGTGCGGGATGCCGTCGCGCACGCACTCCCAGGCCGTGAGCCGCGAGCCCTGCATGACCGGCCGCGTCTCGTCCACCCAGAGCAGCGCGACCTTGCCCTGCGCGTGCGCCGAGCGCACGACGCCGAGCGCGGTGCCGTAGCCGGCCGTCGCCAGCGCGCCGGCGTTGCAGTGGGTCAGGATGCGCGCGCGCGGCGGCACCAGCGTGGCGCCGTGATCGCCGAGCGCGCGGTTGGCGGCGAGGTCCTCGGCGAGGATGGCCTGCGCCTCCTTCACCAGGTGCG
Source organism: Candidatus Methylomirabilota bacterium (assembly GCA_035689625.1). GTDB lineage: Bacteria > Methylomirabilota > Methylomirabilia > Rokubacteriales > CSP1-6 > AR5. The sequence continues at coordinate 1,646 of DASSLH010000462.1, forward strand.
CGCGCACCTCGTCCAGCGAGCGGTCGCGCAGCGACTCCTGCGTGCGGCGCATGCGATCGAGCGCCCAGAAGAGGTTGACCGCGGTCGGCCGCGTGGCGGCCAGGCCCTTGAGGGCGACCTCGAGGTCGGCGCGCAGGCCGTCGAACGTCGTCGCCGTGCTGGCACGCGCGGCCAGCGCCACGCCGAACGCCGCGGCCACGCCGATGGCCGGCGCCCCGCGCACGGCCAGCGTGCGGATGGCGTCGGCCACGTCTTCCCAGCGGCCGTACACGCGCTCCAGCTCCTGGCCGGGCAGCAGCCGCTGGTCGAGGAGCACGAGGCGATCGCGCTCCCAGCGCACCGGACTGATGGTGGAGGTCACAGCGTCAGCGCGCCGGCCTTCCCGCGCAGAAAGCCCTGCAGCCAGAAATTGAGCCAGGCACCCCCGGCGTAGCCGTCGCGTCCGAAGAGCCGGCCGTCATGAGGCTCCTCCCTCGAGGCGCCGCCGGATGTCCTCCAGCGTGAGCCCCGCGACCCGCACCAGCTTGTCGCGCCCGCGCGCACCGTGCTCGATGCTCACCGCCGAGGCGCGCA
>DASSLH010000463.1:0-4286 GCA_035689625.1 Candidatus Methylomirabilota bacterium
CGCCAGCGCGTCGAGGTCCGCGTGGGCGATGGCCTCGCGCGCCGAGATCGCGCGCTGGATGACGGCCTTGAGGCCGGCCAGCGCCAGCGGCGCGTTGCCGGCCAGCGTGCGGGCCAGCGCGCCGGCGGCTGCGTCCAGCTCGGCGGCCGGGACAACCTGGTGGACCAGGCCGATCTCGAACGCGCGGCGCGCCTCGATGGGCCGGCCGGTGAGGAGCAGGTGGCGCGCGTGGGCCGGGCCCACGATCTCCACCAGCTTCTGGCCCAGCGGGAACGCGATCACCATGCCGATGCGCGCCAGCGGCATCCCGAGCCGCGCGCCGTCGGCCGCCACTCGCAGATCGCAGTGCAACGCCAGCTCGCAGCCGCCGGCGATCGCGTCACCGTGCAGGACCGCGAGGGACGGTACCCGCGCGCGCTCGATGCGCTGCAACACCGGGACGACCTCGGCCTCGGGGTCGCCGCCGCGCTCCTGCATCTCGCGCAGGTCGCGCCCCGAGCAGAACGCCGGCCCGGCGCCGCGCAGCACCAGCACGCGCACGTCGCGGCGCGCCTCGACATCCTCGACGGCGGCGGCCAGCGCGCGCAGCAGCGCGCCGTTCATCGCGTTGCGCTGCTGCGGACGATTCAGCGTGATGGTGCAAATGCCGTTGCCGTCCACGCCGACGAGGATCTCGTCCGACATGGGGCGAATGGTATCATCCCGCCCGTCAGGAGAGGGACCAGCATGAAGCTGCTCTACGAGGTCAAGGACCGCGTCGCCCGCATCACGATCAACCGCCCGGAGGCCATGAACGCGATGGACGCCGAGGTCTACGCCGAGCTGTCGAAGGCGTGGATCGACGTGCGCGACAACCCGGACGTCTGGGTGGCGATCGTCACCGGAAGCGGCGAGAAGGCGTTCACGGCCGGCGCCGATCTCAAGGCGTTCATCCCGCGTGAGAAATCGAAGGCCGACTTCTGGCTCACGCAGAAGAGCATGATCCTCAACCGGGGGCTGGAGGTCTGGAAGCCCGTCATCGCCGCCGTCAACGGCTACTGCCTGGCCGGCGGCGTCACGCTGCTGTTCGCCACCGACATCCGCATCGCCGCCGAGCACGCGGTGTTCGAGATCTCCGAGGTCAAGCGCGGCATCCTGCCCGGCAACGGCGGCACCCAGCGGGCGCTGCGCCAGCTGCCCTACGCCATCGCGATGGAGATGCTGCTGCTGGGCCGGCGCCTGACGGCGGCGGAAGCGCTGGCCTGTGGCCTGATCAACAGGGTCGTGCCGATGAAAGATCTCATGACGACGGCCGAGGACTACGCGCGGCGGTTATGCGACAACGGCCCGCTCGCGCTGCGGGCGGTGAAGGAGCTGGCGATCCGCAGCCAGAGCGTGCCGCTCGAGCACGGGCTTCGGCTGGAGGAGTCCTTCCAGGAGTACCTGCGCACGACCGAGGACGCCCAGGAGGGGCCGCGCGCCTTCGCCGAGAAGCGCAAGGCGGCCTTCAAGGCCCGATGAGGCCGGCGCGCTCGTCGCTGTTCGTGCCCGGCCACCGCGCGGCCTGGATCGAGAAGGCCGCCGGCTACGGCGCCGACGTGCTGATCCTCGACCTCGAGGACTCCGTGCCCGACGCCGAGAAGGCCGGCGCCCGCGCGATCACCAGGGCCGGCATCAAGGCGCTGCACGCCAGGGGCCAGGTGGTCAACGTGCGCGTCAACGGTTTCGCGACCGGGCTCACGCTGGACGACCTGGAAGGCGTGCTTTGCCCCGAGCTGCACGCGATCGTGCTGCCCAAGATCGAGACGCCGGCCGACCTGCACGAGCTGGACGCGCTGCTCACGCACCTCGAGCGGCGCCTGGGCATCCCGGTGGGCCAGATCGAGACGCCGCTCGGGTGCGAGACGGCCAGGGCCATGCGCAACGTGTACGAGATCGCCACCCAGTGCCGCCGGGTGAAGAACGTCTCGCTGGCGGCCGGGCCCGGCGGCGACGCCGCCCGCGCCATCGGTTACGCGTGGTCGAAGGAGGGGACAGAGACGCTGTTCCTGCGCGGGAAGGTGCTGCTGGACGCGCGGGCGGCCGGCATCCAGTACCCGACGATCTCGTCATGGTGGAACATCAAGGATCTCGACGGGCTGGAGCGGGACGCCACCTGGAACCGCCAGCTCGGCTACCGGGGCCAGACGGTCATGCATCCCTCCCATGTGCCGATCGTCAACCGGGTGTTCACGCCGACCGACGAGGAGATCGCCTTCCACCGGGGGCTGATCGAGGCCATGGAGGACGCCCAGCGCCGGGGCCTCGCCGCGGTCACATATAAAGGAGACATGGTGGACGAGGCCATGGTGAAGACGTCGCGCGAGATGCTGGCGTTCGCCCGCTCGATCGGCGTGAAGGTCTGACGCCATGCCGTCCTTCGCCGGCTTCACGCTGCCCGACGAGCTGCGGGTGCTGCGCGAGCAGATCCGCCGCTTCATCCGCGAGGAGATCATCCCGCTCGAGCAGCGGCTGGATCCCGACGCGCCCGGCATCCCTGACGAGGACTTCGAGCGGCTGTCGGCCAAGACGAAGGCGGCCGGGCTGTGGGCGCTCGGCGCGCCCGAGCAGTACGGCGGCGGCGGGCTCGACACCTTCAGCATGTCGGTCGTGCTGGAGGAGATGTCGCAGCATCGCATGGGCCTCTACAGCCCGGGCTGCGGCGTGTTCGGCCGCTACCCCCCGCCGGCGATCTGGGCGGGGAGCCCCGAGCAGATCAAGAAGTACGCCGAGCCGACCGTGCGGGAAGGCTGGCGCACGTTCTTCGCGATCACCGAGCCGTCGGGCGGCTCCGATCCGGCCGGCGCCATCCAGACGCGGGCCGAGCGCCGCGGCGACACGTGGGTGCTCAACGGGCGCAAGGTCTTCATCTCCAGCGCCCACAACGCGAAGTGGGGCGTGGTGTTCGCGCGCACGAACAAGGAGAAGGGCCGGGCCGGCATCTCCTGCTTCATCCTGGAGCCCGGCACCCCCGGCTTCACGGCCAAGCCGATCCGCGTGATCCGCACCTCGTCCATTCCCAACGACGTGGCGTTCGAGGACTGCGAGATCCCGGCCGAGAACCTGGTCGGCGCCGAGGGGCAGGGCCTGGACCTCGCGTTCGACCTGCTCGTGAAGAACCGTTTCCCGTACTCGGCCTGCAACCTGGGCGTCGCCGTCGCCGCCCATCGCATGGCGATCGCGCACGCCAAGCAGCGCTCGACCTTCGGCGTGCCGCTCAGCCAGCGCCAGGCCATCCAATGGATGCTGGCCGACGCCGAGGTCGAGCTCCGCGCCTGCCGCTGGCTCATCTGGGAGGGCGCCTGGAAGGCCGACCGCGGCGAGGACGCGCGCGTCGAGGCCTCGATCGCCAAGCTCTACTCCAGCGAGGTGCTCGGCCGCGTCGTGGACGCCGCCGTGCAGATCCACGGTGGCTACGGCGTGTCCAAGGAGTTCCCGCTGGAGCGCTGGTATCGCGAGGCGCGCGTGCGGCGCATCGGCGAGGGGCCCTCCGAGGTGCATCGCATGGTCATCGCGCGGCAGCTGTTCCGCTGATGCTGCCGCTGGCGGGCGTGCGCGTGGTCGAGATCGCCCAGAACCTCGCCGGGCCGATGGCCGCCGAGATCCTGGCCCACATGGGCGCCGACGTGCTCAAGGTCGAGCGGCCCGAGGGCGACGACGCCCGCCGCTGGGGGCCGCCGTTCCACCACGGCGTGTCGCCCGGCTTCCTCGCCGTCAACGCCAACAAGCGCTCGATCACGGTGGACCTCAAGGACCGCACGGCGGTGGCGCCGCTGCTCGCGCTCATCGGCGAGGCGGACGTGCTCGTGCAGAACCTCAAGCCGGGCTCGCTCGAGGCGCTCGGCCTCGGCAGCGACGCGCTCACCGCGCGCTACCCGCGGCTGATCTACTGCTCGGTGTGGGCGTTCGGTGCCCGGGGCCCGATGAAGCTCAAGCCCGGCTACGAGCCGATGGTGCAGGCCTTCTCCGGGCTCATGATGATGAACGGCGACGAGGGCGGCCCGCCCACGCGCATCGGCACCTCGATCCTCGACTACGGCACCGGCATGTGGGCTGCGATGGGCGTGCTGGGCGCGCTGGTGCGCCGGGCGACGACGGGGCGCGGGGGCGTCGTGGACGTCTCGCTGCTCGAGACGGGCCTGGCCTGGCTCAAGGGCCACTACGCCAGCTTCCGCACCTCGGGGACGGTGCCCGAGCGTCATCGCACGGGCAGCAACCGCGTGGTGCCGTTCCAGTCGTTCGAGACGAAGACGGGCCCGCTGATCGTC
>DASSLH010000464.1:0-4777 GCA_035689625.1 Candidatus Methylomirabilota bacterium
CAGCGGCTGGTCGAGCTGGCCCGCGCGCTGGCGGCGGCGCCGCGGCTGGTGCTGCTGGACGAGCCGGGCGCCGGGCTGGACGCCGACGAGCGCGTGCGGCTGGCCGCGATCATCCGGGGCGTGCGCGACGCCGGCACCACCGTGCTGCTGGTGGACCACCACATGGACGTCGTCATGGACGTCTGCGACGAGGTCCTCGTGCTCTGTCACGGCCGCGCGCTGGCCGACGGCGGCCCTGCCGACGTGCGCCGCCACCCCGACGTGATCGCCGCCTATCTGGGCGAGGACGGCCTGCCGTGCTGACCGTGCGCGATCTCGAGGTGTCGTACGGCCGGGCGCCGGCGCTGCGCGGCGTGAGCCTGCACGTCGAGCGCGGCGAGCTGGTCACGCTGGTTGGGCCCAACGGGGCCGGCAAGACGACCCTGCTGCGCGCGATCACCGGCCTGCTGGCCCCGCGCGCGGGCGAGGTCACCTTCGAGGGCCGCTCGATCGCCGGCCGGCCGCCGGAGACGATCGTGCGCCGCGGCATCGCCATGGTCCCCGAGGGCCGCGATCTCTTCGCGCCGCTCAGCGTGCTCGACAACCTGCGCCTGGGCGCCTACGCGCTGTCGCGCGCCGAGCGGCGCCGCGGCCTGGCCGCCGACCTCGAGCGCGTGCTGGAGCTGTTCCCGCTGCTGCGGCCGCTGCTGCGCCGGCCGGCCGGCACCCTGTCGGGCGGCGAGCAGCAGATGGTCGCCATCGGCCGCGCGCTGCTGGCCCGGCCGCGGCTGCTGCTGCTCGACGAGCCGTCGGTCGGCCTGGCGCCGCTGATCGTGCGTGACATCTTCGCCGCGCTCGAGCGCCTGCGGCGGGAGCGGCTCACGATGCTGCTGGTCGAGCAGAACGCGCGGGCCGCGTTTCGCATCGCCGACCGGCGCTACGTCCTCGCGCCCGGCGGCCGGCCGGTCGCCGAGGCCGGCGCCGCCGACGCCTCGCCCCACGACGCCTACGGGCTGACGCTGGCCAGGGAGGAAACACTGCGATGAGCGTGCCCACCGAGGTCGAACGCTGTCCCCGCTCCGCGCTGGAGGCGATGCAGGCCGAGCGGCTGCGCGCGGTCGTCGCCCGCGTCGAGGAGCACGTACCGCTCTACCGTGAGCGGCTGGGCACCGCCGGCGTGCGGGCGGCCGACATCCGCTCGCTGGCCGACCTGCGGCGGCTGCCGTTCACGACCAAGGCCGACTTCCGCGACACCTATCCGTACGGGCTGCTCGCCGTGCCCCGCCGCGACGTCGTGCGCATCCACGCCTCGTCGGGCACGACCGGCAAGCCGACGGTCGTCGCCTACACGCGGCGCGACATCGAGACCTGGAGCGAGGTGATGGCGCGCACGCTCGCCATGGGCGACGTCGGCCCCGGCGACGTCGTGCAGAACGCCTACGGCTACGGCCTGTTCACCGGCGGGCTGGGCGTGCACTACGGCGCCGAGCGGCTGGGCGCCGCCGTCATCCCGATCTCGGGCGGCTTCACCGACCGCCAGCTCATGGCGTTCACCGACTTCGGCTCCACCGTACTGTGCTCGACGCCGTCCTACGCGCTGCACCTGGCCGAGGCGCTCGACGACGCCGGCATCGCCGCCAAGGACCTGCACCTGCGCGTCGGCTTCTTCGGCGCCGAGCCGTGGACGGAAGCGATGCGCGACGCGCTGGAGACGCGGCTGGACGTCATGGCGCTGAACATCTACGGCCTCAGCGAGGTGATCGGCCCCGGCGTGTCGGCCGAGTGCCCCGAGCGGCGCGGCATGCACATCGCCGAGGACCACTTCCTGCCCGAGATCGTGGACCCCGCCACGCTGGCGCCGCTGGCGCCCGGCGAGGTCGGCGAGCTCGTGCTCACGACGCTCACCAAGGAGGCGCTCCCGGTCCTGCGCTACCGCACCCGCGACCTGACGTCGATCGACCCGACGCCCTGCCCCTGCGGCCGCACGCTCGTGCGGCTGGCACGCATCACCGGGCGCACCGACGACATGCTCATCATCCGCGGCGTCAACGTCTATCCCAGCCACGTCGAGCGCGTGCTCATGCAGGTCGCCGACCTGGCGCCCCACTACGTGCTGGTGCTGCGCAGGACCGGCGCGCTCGACGCGCTCGAGGTACGGGTGGAGGCGCGGCCCGAACTGACCGCGGCCGGCGACACGGCGCTGGCGCGGGTGTCCGCGCTCGTGCGGCACCGGCTGCACGAGGCCATCGGGCTCACCGCCGACGTGACGATCGTCCCGCCGCGGACGATCGAGCGCAGCATCGGCAAGGCGCGTCGCGTGGAGGACCGCCGCGCCGAAGGAGGAACGCCATGATCGCCACCCTGCGCGCCGTCGAGCCGCCCGCCGCCACCGGGTTGCCGGTGGAGACGAACTGGTCGTGGCGCTGCGACACGTGTGGGACCGAGCGCGACCCCGACGCGCCGCTGCTCTGCCGCGTCTGCGGCGAGGTGGTGCTGGAGGAGGGCTGGGCGCCATGAGCGCGTTCCAGTTCGTCCGCTACCTGGAGGACTACGACGTGGCCCGGCTGATCCTGGCCCGGCCGCCGCTGAACATCATGACCATCGCGATGATGCGCGAGATGGGCGCCGCGCTGGAGCGCGCCGCCCAGCGGCCCAACCTCAAGGCGCTGGTGATCAGCGGCGAGGGCAAGACGTTCTCGGCCGGCGTGGCCATCGAGGACCACGTGGGCGACGGCGTCAAGGAGATGCTGGAGACGTTCCACGAGCTGTTCCGCCGGCTGCGCGCGCTCGAGTGCCTGACGGTGGCCGCCGTGCGCGGCGCCGCGCTGGGCGGCGGCGCCGAGCTGGCGACGTTCTGCGATCTCGTGATCGCCGCCGACGACGCCACCTTCGGCCAGCCAGAGATCAAGGTCGGCGTCTTCGCGCCGATCGCCGCCCTGCACTACCCGCGGCGCATCGGCGTCAGCCGCACGCTGGCGCTGCTGCTGTCCGGCGACGTCATCCCGGCCGCCGAGGCCGAGCGCATCGGGCTGGTGGACGTCGTCGTGCCCGCCGACCAGCTGGCCGACGCCGTCGAGACGCGGCTGGCCAAGGTGCGCAGCCGGAGCGCGATCGTGCTGCGGCTCACCAAGCGCGCCGTCGTCGAGGCGCACGAGGCGACGTTCGACGTGGCGCTGGCCGGGCTGGAGGACCTCTACCGTTACGAGCTGATGGCCACCGAGGACGCCGCCGAGGGCCTGCGCGCCTTCATGGAGAAGCGGCGACCCATCTGGAAGGACCGCTAGGAGGACGTCCATGCGACTGAGAGGCAAGACCGCGCTCGTCACCGGCGCCGGCCGTGGCATCGGCCGCGCCATCGCGCTGGCGCTCGCCGCCGAGGGCGCCGAGATCGCCGCGCTGGACATCGACGGCGACGCCGCCGACCGCGTGCGCCGCGACATCGACTCCATCGGCGTCAAGGCGGTGGCGCTGGCCGCCGACCTGCGGCGGGGCGCCGACGTCCGCAAGGCGGTGGAGGTCGCCCTCGGCCAGCTCGGCCAGCTCGACCTGCTCGTCAACAACGCCGGCTGGGACAAGCTGGAGCCGTTCGTGGAGAGCGAGGAGGAGACCTGGGACAAGATCATCTCGCTCAACTTCAAGGGCGTGCTGCACACCTGCCGGGCCGTCGTGCCGCACATGATCGAGCGCGGGCGCGGCAAGGTGATCAGCATCGCCTCCGATGCCGGCCGGGTGGGGTCCATGGGTGAGGCCGTCTACGCGGGCACCAAGGGCGCGGTCATCGCCTTCTCCAAGACGCTGGCCCGCGAGGTCGCGCGCCACGGCATCACCGTCAACGTGGTGTGTCCCGGCCTCACCGACACGCCGCTGCTGTCCGGCATGCGGGAGGCGTCCGCGCGCAACGCCAAGGTCCTCGACGCGGTCACCCGGGCGATCCCCCTGGGTCGCATCGCGACGCCGGAGGACATCGCCGGCGCCGTCGTCTACCTGGCGTCACCGATCGCCGATTACGTCACCGGCCAGACGCTGAGCGTCAGCGGCGGCCTGACGATGTGCTGACGGCCCGCCGGGCCGAGGAGGAGAGGGCATGAGCGAGCGCAACGCGATCGACATCATGTACTACGTCGCCACGCCGGAGTTCATCGGCAAGTGGACGGACGCCAAGAAGGGCGAGCTCATCTGCCGCATGGAGCGCGCGATCGGCAGCCTGCCGCAGTTCGAGTCCATCCCCACGATGCTCAAGAAGATGGACGAGGCCGGCGTGGAGAAGGTCTTCATCACGCAGACGAAGATGTGGTCGTACTGGAACAAGTGGATGTACATGGACACCACGCTGGACGAGGTGCTCCAGTACACCGAGAAGTATCCCGACCGGTTCGTGGGCCTGGCCGGCTACAACCCGTTCCGCATCAAGGAGAGCCTGGCCGAGATCGAGACCGCGGTCACCAAGCACGGCTTCAAGGGCGTGTACGTGCACATCTTCGGCTTCGACATCCCGCTGCACGACAAGAAGATGTACCCGCTGTACGCCAAGTGCGTGGAGCTCGACGTGGCGGTGTCGGTGCAGGCCGGCCACGTGCTGGAAGCCATGCCGAGCGAGCACGGGCGGCCGATGTACCTCGACTACGTGGCGGCCGACTTCCCGACGCTGCGCATCCTGGGCGCCCACACCGGCTGGCCGTGGGTCGAGGAGCTCATGAGCGTCTGCTACAAGTGGGACAACGTCTGGTTCGGCATCGACGCCTGGATGCCGAAGTACCTCAAGCCCGAGATCATCAACTTCATCGGCAGCCGCATGGGC
>DASSLH010000465.1:0-10960 GCA_035689625.1 Candidatus Methylomirabilota bacterium
ATGGTGGTGACGGCGCACCCCGACGACTCGGAGTTCGGCGCCGGCGGCACGGTGGCCCGGCTGGCCAAGGACGGCGTCGAGATCACCTACCTCATCGTCACCAACGGCAACAAGGGCTCCTCCGACCGCGCGATGACGCCGGACCGGCTGGCCCGCATCCGGGCCGAGGAGCAGCGCAACGCCGCCCGCACGCTCGGCGTGGCCCGCGTGGAGTTCCTCGGCTACCCCGACGGCGAGGTCGAGGACACGCGTGACGTGCGCCGCGACGTCGCCCGCGAGATCCGCCGCTGGCGTCCCGAGCTGCTGATCTGCCAGAACCCCCACCGCACCTACAACCTCGGCGCCTCGCACCGCGACCATCGGATCGTGGGCGGCGTGGCGCTGGACTGCGTCTACCCGCTGGCCCGCGATCACATGGCGTTTCCCGAGCTGCTGCCGGAGTTCGAGCCCTACCGGGTCAAGCAGGTCTACGTCATGCAGTGGCAGAACCCGCACCTCGTGGTGGACATCTCCGACGTCATGGACCTCAAGCTGCGCGCGCTGGCCTGCCACGCCAGCCAGTTCGCCGACTTCGCGGCCGTCGAGGCGCGCGTCCGTCATCGCGCGGCCGAGCTGGGCGAGGCCAAGGGCTACGCCTACGCGGAGTGCTTCGACCACATCGTCCTGCCGTGAGCGCGCTCGACAGCGCCACCGTGCGGCGCGTGCAGGACGCGCTCGGCGCCGGTCACGAGATCGTGGACCTCGGCCTCTCCGCGCGCACCGCCGCCGACGCCGCCCGGGCGGTCGGCTGCCGCGTGGATCAGATCGCCAAGTCGCTGGTGTTCCGGCTGCGCGAGTCCGGCCGCGCGCTGCTGGTGATCACCAGCGGCGGTCATCGCGTGGACGAGCGGCGCGTGGCCGCCGTCGTCGGCGAGACGCTCGAGCGCGCGGACGCCGACTTCGTCCGCGCCGAGACCGGCTTCGCCATCGGTGGCGTCGCCCCGGTCGGTCACGTCAAGCCGATCCTCACCCTCATCGACGAGCACCTGACGACGTTCCCCGAGATCTGGGCCGCCGGCGGCCATCCCAACGCCGTCTTCCGGCTGACGCCGGCCGAGCTCGTCCACCTGACCGGCGGCCGCGTCGTCGCCGTCGCGTAGCCCTCGGTTAGAATAGGCGGATGGTCCGGCCGACCCGGCGTCCGCTGCTGCTCGCCGCGCTGCTCCTGCTCGTCTCGGCCACCGCCCTGGCGCGGCCGGCCGTCACCCCGCCCGCCGCCGTCGAGCTGCGCGCGAGCGTCGAGGCGCTGACCGCGCCGGGCATGGACGGGCGGCGCTCGGGCACGCCCGGTGGCGATCTCGCCGCCGAGCGTATCGCCGGCTGGCTGCGCGCGGCCGGGCTTCGTCCCGGCGGGGAGCGCGAGTCATTTTTTCAACCGTTCACCGTCGGCCGGGTGACGCGGGTGGCCGCGGGCACCGCGCTTGCGACGGACGGCAGGATGCTGGACCTGGACCGCGAGTGGACGCCGCACGGCGGCTCGGCGCAGGCCTCGGTGGTCGGCGACCTGGCCTTCGTCGGCTACGGCGTGACGGCGCCGGGCTACGACGACTGGGCCGGCGTGGACGCGCACGACCGCGTCGCGCTGGCGCTCGACGGCGCCCCGCCCCACCTGCCCGGCGCGACGACGTCGCGGCTGGAGAAGCTGATCGCCGCCCGCCACGCGGGCGCGCGCGCCCTGCTCATCGTCAGCGCCGCGCTGCCCTCGACGCCCACGACCGCGGCGAGCGTGCGCATCGTCTCCGGCAGCGTGACGCCGGCGGCCGCCGACGCGCTGCTGGCGCCGAGCGGCACGACCGTCGCCCGCCTCGCCGCGCGCATCGGGAAGCGGCGCGCCCCGGCCTCGTTCGTGGCCACCGCCGGCGGGCCGCTTCAGCTGCGGGTCGCCCTCGCGTCGGCGGATCGCACGGCGGCCAACGTGATCGGCGTGCTGCCCGGCAGCGATCCGGCGCTGGCTGACGAGGCCATCGTGCTGGGCGCGCACTACGACCACCTCGGCGTCATGAGCGGCACGGTCTATCCGGGCGCCGACGACAACGCCTCGGGGACCGCCGTCGTCGTCGGCCTGGCCCGCGCGTTCGCGGCGACCGGCGCCCGCGAGCGGACGCTGGTGTTCGCGCTCTTCGCCGCCGAGGAATCCGGGCTGGTCGGCTCCGGTGAGTACGTGCGGCAGCCGGCGACGCCGGTCGCCCGCACCACGGCCATGCTCAACTTCGACATGGTCGGCCGGCTGGGCGACAACAGCCTCACGATCGCCGGCGTCGCCAGCGGCCGCGGCCTGCGCGACGTGGTGAAAGAGGCGACGCGGGCCGTCGGCGTGAAGAGCTCGCTGCGCGACTCGCCCTACGGGCCATCGGACCACAGCCGCTTCTACGGCGCCGGCGCCCCCGTGCTGTTCTTCCACACCGGCGGCCACGCGGACTATCACCGTCCGGGCGACACCGCCGACAAGATCGACGCCGCCGGCATGGCGCGCGTCGCCGCGCTCGGCGCCCGCATCGCCGAGCGGCTGGCGGCCGCTCCGCGCCCGGCCTACGTCGAGCTGCCGCGGCCCTCGGAGTCGCACGGCGAGCCCGGCGAGCGCGCCGTCGGCGCCGCGCGGCCGTTCCTGGGTGTCGGCGCCGACATCGGCGAGTCCGACGGCCTGCGCCTGGCCCAGGTGGTGGCCAACAGCGCGGCGGCCCGGGCGGGACTGCAGACCGGCGACGTGCTGGTACGCTTCGACGATCGCGCGCTGAACGGCTTCGACGACCTGCTGGCGGCGCTGCGCACGCGGCACCCTGGCGACACCGTGCGCGTGCGCTACCTTCGCGACGGTCTGGACCGCGACACCACGGCGACGCTCGAGGCGCGCCCGTGATAGCCAGGGAGCACTCCTGATGGCCGATCTCGACCCCCGCGACGCCGGCACGCTGGCGGAGGCGATGCACCGCCGCGCCGAGCTGACGCCCGACGCGCAGTACTTCGACCTCTTCGACGACACGGTCACGTACCGCCGCTTCTGGGAGCAGAGCGGGCGGTACGCGGCGGGCCTCGCCCGCGCGGGGGTGCGGGCCGGCGACAAGGTGTGCCTGATCTACCCCACGTGCGCCGAGTTCTTCTACACGTTCTTCGGCTGCGTGCGGCTGGGCGCGATCCCGGTCCCGCTCTATCCCACGCTGGGGGTCGAGGCCACCGCCGGCGTGTTCCGCAACGCGGAGGCCGTGGCGGTAGCGACGATCGGCTGGTTCCGGCCCGGCGTGGACCAGAGCGTCGCGCTGGCGCCCACCGTGCGCATGATCCTCGAGCCCAACGAGCTCGACACCGACGGCCGGCCGCCCCGGCACGAGGCGACCCCCGACGACCTGGCCTTCATCCAGTACACGTCCGGCAGCACGGGCCAGCCGCGCGGCGTGATGCTCACGCACCGCAACGTGATGGAGACGTGCCGCTTCATGTCGGAAGCAGCGGGCATCACGGCGGCCGACCGCGTCGTGTCGTGGCTGCCGCTCTACCACGACATGGGCCTCATCGGCTGCTCGTTCACGCCGCCGCTGACCGGCACGCCGCTCTGGCTGCTGCCGCCCGACCTGCGCAACCCGCGCCAGTGGCTGGAGCTCATCACGAAGATCCAGGCGACGTTCACCGTCTCGCCGGACTTCGGCTACCGCAACTGCGTGCGCAACACGCGCGACACGACGGATCTCGACCTGACCTCGCTCAAGGCGGCGCTGTCCGGCGCCGAGCCGGTGCGGCCGTCCACGATCGAGGCGTTCGAGACGCACTTCGGCCTCAAGGAGGTCATCCGCCCCTGCTACGGCCTGGCCGAGGCGACGCTGGCGGTGGCGATCTGGCCGCGCCACACGCCGCTACGGCTCGACGCCAGCGGCCGCTTCCCGTCCGTCGGCAAGCCGTGCCCGGGCGTGTCGGTGCGCGTGCAGGAGCCGGCCGACGACAGGTCGCCGGGCACCGCGCTGCTCGCCGCCGGCGTCGAGGGCGAGATCTGCGTGAAGAGCCCCGGCGTGATGAAGGGCTACTACAACAATCCGGAGGCGACGGCCAGGGTGATGACCGCCGACGGCTGGCTGCGCACCGGCGACCTCGGCTTCGTGGACGAGGCGGGTTATCTCTTCGTCACCGGCCGGCTCAAGGACATCATCATCCTCGGCGGCGAGAACGTGCTGCCGGCCGACATCGAGGAGGTCGTGGACCACGTCCCCGGCGTGCGCTACTCCGCGGCGGTCGGGCTGGACAGCGAGCGCATCGGCACCCAGCGCCTGCACGTGGTGGCCGAGGTGCGCAGCGAGACGGCGGGCGAGGACGAATACCACGCCCTCGTGCGCGAGATCGTGAGCCGCGTGCACAAGAGCCGCGGGCACCGCCCCTCGCGCGTGCTGCTGGTGCGGAGCAACACGATCCCCAAGACCTCCAGCGGCAAGATCCAGCGCTCCCGCCTGGCCCAGATGATCCAGGCCGGCGAGTTGGGCGATCGGGTCGTCCACACGTAGTGGAACTGGGCTGCCACCTTCCGGTCTACGGCGCCGCCGCGACGCGCGAGGCGTTGACGCTGTTCGCGCGCCGGATGGAGGCGCTCGGCTACGACTCGCTCTGGGTCAGCGACCACGTCGTCATCCCGTACCAGATCCGCTCGCGCTATCCCTACAACGCCACCGGCGACTTCCCGCTGCCGCCGACCACGGACTTCCTCGAGCCGCTGACGGTGATGGCCCTGGTGGCCGGCGTCACCAGCCGCATCCGCCTCGGCACCAGCGTGCTGGTGCTGCCGCACCGCCATCCTGTCCTCACCGCCAAGATGCTGGCCACGCTCGACCACCTGGCGCCGGGCCGCGTGATCCTCGGCGCCGGCGTGGGCTGGATGAAGGAGGAGATCGAGCTGTTCGGCGTGCCCTACGGGCGCCGTGGCGCGTGGAGCGACGAGGCCATCCGCGTCATGCGCGCCTGCTGGCGCGACGAGCGCGTGTCGTTCACGGGCGAGTTCTTCGCCTTCGAGGGACTGGGCTGCCGGCCGCGCCCGGCCAACGGCACCATCCCGATCTGGATCGGCGGGCACACCGAGCGCGCGCTGGCGCGCGTCGCCACGCTCGGCGACGGCTGGCACGCGGCGTTCCCCAGCGTCGACGCGCTGCGGGAAGGCATCGCGGCGGTGCGCAAGGCGTGCGCGGCGGCGCACCGCGACCCGGCCACGCTGACGCTCAGCGCGCGCCTGGGGCTGTCCGCCCGGCGCGCGGCCGACGACGCGCTGGCCGAGCTACGCGCGCTGCGCGACCTGGGCGTGCACCACGTCATCCTCGAGACGCAGACGCGCGACGTCGCCACGATGGTCGCGACCTACGAGCGCTTCGCCCGCGAGGTCCGCGCGCGGCTGTAGGCCGCTGCGTCAGTCGTTCGTCAGCAGCGAGTCGAAGCGGCCGGCGCCCGGATCCCAGAAGTACGTCCTCCAGCCGACCGTGAGCAGATCGCCGACGACGATGGCGGTGTCGCCGGCGACCTCGGAGCGGAGCACGCCGCTGCGCGGCTTCGGCGTGCAGAACGGCCCGGGCCAGGCGGTGCGATCGACCTGGAAGCCGTAGGGATCCGTCACCTCGCCGAGCTCGATGACGTCCCAGCCGGGCGGACGCGCCCGCAGCACGACCGGCACCGCCGCGCCGTCGCGCTCCCGCGTGAGCAGCAGCGCGAGGTCCTCGCGCCCGTCGCCGCGGAAGTCGCCGAGGCATCCCGCCAGCAGGGCGGCCGGCGCGGGGCGATCCACCATGCGGAAGACGTCGCCCGTGTAGACGAACACGCAGTCGGCGGCTGACGGAACGCTGACAGGCTGGGCGACGAGGTAGAGCAGACGGTAGCCGGCCGGCGGCAGGCGCGCGGAGGCGGCCGCCGGGCTCCCCGGCGGCACGCCGAAACGGCCGGGCGGAAAGCGGCCCGCGCAGTCCGCCGCGCGCGCCCCACCCGGCCCACCGACGAGGCCAAGCGCGACGCCGAGCGCCGCGACGGTCAGCCGGCGACGGCTCAGATCCTGCCGCCCGACTTCTCCCAGTCCTCCAGGAACTTCTTGAGACCGATGTCCGTCAGCGGGTGCTTCATCAGCTGCTGCAGGACCGCGAACGGCATCGTGGCGACGTGGGCGCCGGCCTTGGCGGCGTCGATCACGTGCAGCGGGTTGCGGATGGACGCCGCCAGCACCTGGGTCTTGAAGCCGTAGTTGCGGTAGATCTCGCAGATGTCGCGGATGAGGTCCATGCCGACGTGGCCGATGTCGTCCAGGCGCCCGAGGAACGGGCTGATGTAGTACGCGCCGGCCTTGGCGCTCAGCAGCGCTTGCGGCGCCGAGAAGCAGAGCGTCTGGTTCACCCGCAGGCCCTTGCCCGTGAGGTGCTTCACCGCCTTGAGGCCGTCGGCGGTCATCGGCACCTTCACGACCACGTTCGGCGCGATCTGGGCCAGCTCCTGGCCCTCCTTGATCATGCCCTCGAAGTCGGTGGCCACCACTTCCAGGCTGACGTCGCCGGGGACGATCGTGCAGATCTCCTCGACGAGCGGCCGGAACGCACGCTTCTCCTTGGCGGCCAGCGAGGGGTTCGTCGTCACGCCGTCCACGACGCCGAGGGCGACGCCCTCCTTGATCTCGTTGACGTTCGCGGTATCGAGAAAGATCTTCATGGCTGCCTCCCGATGACTCTCAGCTCGCTTCTATCGTAACGCCGGCGCCGCTCCGCACGCCCTTCAACACGCGGGCGTCGTCGGTGATGCGACCCACCACGGTGACAGCGCTGGCCGGCCGGATCTCGTCGCCGCGGCTCATCGGGGTGGGGCCGAAGAAAATACAAAACGCCTGGCCCGGCGGCCAGTAGGCGAGGTCGCCGAGCGCGACCGTCTCCTGGGGCGATTCCTCGGCGAGCGCCAGGCCGATGGCGAAGTAGATCTCGTCGCCCCAGGTCTGGGCGCGCGCCTGGATCGGCAGCCGGGCGGCGATGGCGGCCGCCGCGCGCGAGTCGTTCAGCTCGCCGGTGACGCTGACGCCCCCGGCGGTGATCCGGATCGGGCGGGGCATGGGCCCACCTAGGCGAGCGCCTGCTGGAGCGCCTGCTCGAGCGCGGCCAGGCCGGCGCGGACGTCCTTGCCCAGGTGCACGCGGAGGATGCGGCGACCGCGCTCGGCGAGCACCTGGAAGTCGCCGCGCGCCTGCGCGGCCTTGACGACGCCGAACGTGTACTTGTGGCCGGGGGCCGGGACGTCGGCCGGGTCGTCGGCGGTGATCATGACGAACACGCCGGTGTTGGCGCCACCCTTGTACGCCTGGCCGCTGGAGTGCAGGTAGCGCGGGCCGAAGCCGACCGAGGTGGCGACCTTCAGCCGGTCGCGCACCAGCGTGCGCAGCCCCTGCAGCGCCGCCTCGTGGGCCGGGCTCATCTCGAGGTAGGGCAGGAACGCCACGTAGTCGCCGGCCTTGACGCGGCCGAGGTGGGCCTTGAGCGTGCCGGCGACCGTCTTGTCGCGGGCGCCGGCGTCCAGCTCGCGGGCGTTCTTGACGTCGGTGAACAGCACGAGCCCGTCGCCCTCGCGCAGCGAGGCCTCCGGGCCCATCGAGCCGTGCTTCTCGTACTCGCTGGTGAGCTTGCGCGCGGCGACCTTGCTGCCCTCGATGTCGGGCTGGTCGAAGGGATTGACGCCCAGCACCGAGCCGGCGACCGCGCAGGCAAACTGCCAGCGGAAGAACTCGGCGCCGATCGCGTACGGCTCGCCGATCGTGATCCGCACCACGGGCTGGCCGGCCTTCTCCACCGCCGCGACCGCCGCGTCCTGGCCGGCGTCGGGCGCCGACTCCAGCCGCAGGTACACGAACAGGCGATCGCCGCCGTACACGCTCGCCGGGCCGACGGGCTCGCCGTCGATGACCAGCAGGCCGCCGCCGCCCTTGCCGAGGGAGGCCGTCAGCAGCTGCTCGATCCAGACGCCGAGCCCCTGCATCGCCGGCGAGACGACCAGCGTGACCTTGTCGCGGCCCTTGCGGGCCAGCACACCCATGACCACCCCGAGCACGGCGCCGGGATTCTCGTCGGCCGGCACGCTGGCCGAGCAGGCGTGGGCCATCTCCTCCGCCTGGCCGAGCAGCCGGGCGACGTCGAGGCCCATGATCGCCGCCGGCACCACGCCGAAGTCGCTCAGCGCGGAGTAGCGGCCGCCGATGCCGGCGCCGCCGAAGAACACGCGACGGAAGTGGTGCGCTTCGGCCGCGTACTGCATCTTGGAGCCGGCGTCGGTGATGGCCATGAACCGGCGCCCCGCCTCGGCGGGCCCGACGGCGGCCTTCATGCGCTCGAAGAAGTACTCCCGGAGCGCGTTCGGCTCCAGCGTGCTGCCCGACTTGCTGGAGACGATCACGACCGTGCGGGCGAGGTCGAGCGTGCGCTCCACCGCCTGGATCTGCGCGGGATCCGTCGAGTCGAGCAGGTGCAGCGCGGGAAAGCCCGGCTGCTTGCCGAACGTGCGGGCCAGCGCGTCCACACCCAGGACGGTGCCGCCCATGCCGATGAGCAGCGCGTGCGTGAAGCCGGCGGTGCGCGCGTTCTCGGCGGTCTGCTTGAGGTGGCTGATCAGGGCGAGCTGGTCGTCGGTGGTGGCCAGCCAGCCGAGCCGCCGGCCCTCGTCGGCGCCGGTCCACAGCGTCGCGTCCCGCGCCCACAGCCGCTGAACGCGGCCGCCGTCCGCCCACGCCTTCAGCGTGGACTTCACCTCGGTGGTGAGCTCGGCGGGCAGCGCCCACGTCTGGCGCTTGCTGGCCTCGCCCGGCGTGCGCAGCTGCTTGCCGACGGCGGCCAGCAGCTTGGCGAACGCGTCCACGAAGATCTTGCAGCCGTCCACGAGCAGGGTGTCGGTCACCTGCTTCATGTCGATGCCGACCTTGGCCAGCGTGTCCATCGTGTCCTGCGCGTCCTCGATGTCCTCCTCGAGGCTCGGCCGCACGCGGCCGTGGTCGCGGAACGCGTCGTAGGTGGACGGCGGGATCGTGTCGACGGTGTCGCGCCCGATCAGCTCCTCGACGTAGACGACGTCGCGGTAGTTGGGGTTCTTGCTGCTGGTGCTGGCCCACAGCAGGCGCTGACTGCGGGCGCCCCGGGCGGCCAGCGCCGCCCAGCGCTCGCCGAGATAGAGGTCCTTGTAGCGCTGGTACGTCAGCTTGGCGTTGGCGATCGCGACCCGGCCCTGCAGGCCCTTGAGCAGCGCCTGCTCCATCGCATCGTCGGAGGCCTTGAGCCGCGCGTCCACCATCGCGTCGATCGCGCTGTCGATGCGGCTGATGAAGAAGCTCGCCACGCTCTCGACCTTGCCGGGATCGCCGCCCCTGGCCAGGAGCGCCTCCAGGCCGGAGATGTAGGCCTCGGCCACCGCCTCGTAGGCCTCGAGGTGGAACAGGAGCGTCACGTTGACGTTGATGCCCTCGCCGATCAGCGTCTTGATCGCGGGCACGCCGGCCGGCGTGGCCGGGACCTTGATCATGACGTTGGCGCGCTGGACGGCGGCCCACAGCCGCCGCGCCTCGGCGAGCGTGCCGGCGGTGTCGTGAGCGAGGTCCGGCGAGACCTCGAGGCTCACGTAGCCGTCGCGCTTACCGGTGCCCTCGTAGATCGGCCGCAGGATGTCGGCCACGTCCTGGATGTCGCGCACGGCGAGGATCTCGTAGGCGGCCTTGGCATCGAGATCCCGGCGCCTGGTGAACTCCTTCATCTGCAGCTCGTAGTCGGTCGAGCCCGCGATGGCCTTCTCGAAGATCGCCGGGTTGGAGGTGACGCCCCGCAGGCCGTCCTCGTCGAGCAGCCGCCGCAGCTCGCCGCTGGTGATCAGGCTCCGGCGGATGTAGTCGAGCCAGACGGACTGGCCGTAGCGATTCAGCTCCTTCAGTGCGTTGGGCATCCAGGCCTCCCGCGCTCAAATCGAAGCGCTAGTCTGGCGGCACGACCCCCGGCCCGTCAAGGACGTCGTCAGTCGCGCGCGCGGTGCTCGGCCAGCGCGGCGTCCAGCGCGGCGCGCTCGGGGACGGCGGACCAGGCCTCGCCCTCGACGGAGAGCGAGGCCGCGCAGCTCGCCGCCTCGGCGGCGGCCCACGGATCGGCGTCGCGCTGGTAGTGCAGAAGGAACGCGGCGGCGAACACGTCCCCGGCGCCGGTGGCGTCCACCTCGCGGGCCGGGCGGGGCCGCACCTCGAAGCGGTCGCCGTTGACGTAGAGCAGCGCCCCACGCGCGCCGGCGGTGACGACCGCCAGCGGCACGCGAAGCACCCACTCCGTGAGCTGGGCCTCCTGCCCGCGCACGTCCTCGGCGCTGACGAACAGCGCCTGCAGGCGGTCGAGCACGGCGCTGGGCGAGGCCCACGCCCGGGCGGCGACGACGCCGTCGGCACCGACGGCGCGCAGCCAGCCCTGGGCGGCCGCCGCCACGGTGCCGTCGCCGAAAACGCCGGCCAGCGCGGGATCGACCTCCTGGACGATCGGCGCCAGCAGCACCAGCGGCGCCTGGCGCCAGTCCTCCGGCACGTCCTTCACCGTCAGCGGCGTGGCCACCGCCTCGACCCGCATCGCGCGCCCGCCCGCCCCCGCCGCGTGCGCGAACACGGTCGTGCTCGGCGCCTCGACCGTCACCACCTCGATCGCCGTCGGCACGTCATCGAGCGGAAAGTCCGCCCCATGCGACGTCAGGATCGCCGCCGACACCCCCAGCCGATGCGCCGTGACGGCCGCATACAGCGCCGCCCCCCCGGTCCGAACGTCGTCACCGAAACGATCCAGAGTGACATGCCCGATCGCCAGAAAGTCGGGCGCAGCCACAGCGCGCTACCGGAGCGACGAGAACGTGGCGAGCGCGAGAGGCATCGACGCTTTCGAGCGCGGGCTTTGCCCGCGCAATCCGAGGGGGAGGCGTTTGGGGGGGCCGC
>DASSLH010000466.1:0-4846 GCA_035689625.1 Candidatus Methylomirabilota bacterium
CCGACATGGTGAGCGTCGCCGGCGTGGCGCCGATCCTCGTGCACGTCGCCGCCACCGGTCAGACGTGGCAGGTCTCCGGCGTCGGTCCGTACCCGCGGACCTCGAGCCGCGAGTATTTCCTCACGCGTCACGGCGGCCAGATCCCGCCCGGGCTGCCGCGCACGGTGGTGCCGGCTGCCCCCGACGCCTGGTGTACGGCGCTGGAGCGCTGGGGGACGATGCCGTTCGCCGACGTCGCGGCGGCGGCCACCGGCCACGCGCGGCGCGGCTTCCCGGTGTCCACGTTCTCGGCCTACCAGATGGGCGCCAACGTCGAGAAGTACAAGCGCTGGCCCAGCTCGGTCGCGCTCTACCTGCGCGAGGGCCGCGCCTACCGCGCCGGCGAGGTCCTGGTGCAGGGCGAGCTGGCCGACACGCTCGAGCGCATGGCCGCCGCCGAGCGCCGCGCGGGCGGCTCGCGCGCGGCCGGGGTGCGGGCGGCGCGCAACGAGTTCTACCGCGGCGAGACGGCCAGGCGCATCGCCGAGTTCCATCGCGCCAACGACGGGCCGCTGACGAAGGCCGACCTGGCCGGCTTCAGCGTCGAGGTGGCCGAGGCGCTGCGCACCAGCTTCGGCGCCTACGAGGTCGCCTCGTGCGGCTTCTGGTGCCAGGGGCCGTCGCTGCTGCAGATGCTCAACATGCTCGACGGCGTGGATCTCGTCGCGCTCGGTCACAACACGCCGGCGTATCTGCACCGGCTGGTGGAGACCATCAAGCTGGCCTTCGCCGACCGCGACGCGTACTACGGCGACCCGCGCTTCGTGAACGTGCCCGCCGACCGCCTGCTGTCCAAGGCCTACGCCGCCGCCCGCCGCCAGCTCGTGCGCGATCGCGCGTGGAGCGAGATGCCGCCGGCCGGCGAGGCGGCGCCGCACCGCGAGGCCCTGCCGGTCGCCGGCGGCTCGTCGGACGCGCTCGACACCAGCTACGTCGCGGTCGTGGACGCCGAGGGCAACGGCTTCTCGGCGACGCCGAGCGATCCCAACGTGGACTCGCCGGTCGTGTCCGGCGTCGGCTGCGTCGTGTCGCCGCGCGGCTCGCAGGGCTGGCTCGACCCCGAGCACGCCAGCGTCGTCGCCCCCGGCAAGCGCCCGCGCCTGACGCCGGCGCCGGCGATGGCGTTCACCGGCGGCGCGCTGCTGATGCCGTTCGGCACGCCGGGCGGCGACGTGCAGCAGCAGGCGATGCTGCAGGTGTTCCTCAACACGACGATCTGGGGGATGCCATTGCAGGAAGCGATCGAGGCGCCGCGGCTGGCCTCGCGCTCCTTCCCCGACTCGTTCTGGCCGCACGCCTACGCGCCCGGCAAGCTCGAGGCCGAGTGCCGGCTGCCGACGGAGACGCGCGACGGTCTCGCCGCGCTCGGTCACAGCGTCGTCGAGTGGCCCGAGTGGGAGTGGCGCGCGGGCGCCGTGTGCGGGGTGAAGGTCGGTCCCGACGGCACGCGCTGGGGCGGCGCCGACCCGCGCCGCGGCGCGCTCTCGATCGCCCGCTAGCCCGCCACCGCCGCCGCCGGCTGCAGCGGCCGGGTGCGGATCGGCTCCTCGCGGATCATCAGCGCCAGGCCCGCCGCCACGAAGCCCATCAGCGCGGCCGACAGGAACGCCGGCGAGTAGGAGCCCGTCCACTCGTAGACCCAGCCGGCCAGCGCGGCGCCCAGCGCCGAGCCGACCTGATGCGAGAAGAAGATCCAGCCGGAGAGCTCGCCCACCGAGAAGCGCCCGTAGATGTTCGCGGTCAGCGTCGTCGTCGGCGGCACCGTGGAGATGTAGTTCAGCCCGAACAGCGCCGCCCAGAAGTGCAGGGAGGGCACGTTCCACACGTAGAGCAGGAAGATCAGCGACACGCCGCGCACGAAATAGTAGATCGCCAGCGGCACGCGGCGGCCGAGGCGATCGCAGATCCAGCCCGAGGCCGTGGTGCCGAGCACGTTCATGGCGCCCATCACGCCGAGCGCGGCCGAGGCCTGGAACGCGGTGAAGTTGTGCTCGAGCGCGTGCGGCATGAAGTGGGTGAGGACCATGCCGTTGGACGTGTAGCCGCAGACGAAGAAGGTCGCCATCAGCAGCCAGAACGGGGTCGTCTGCGCGGCTTCGACCACCGACACCCGGCCGGCGATCTGGGCGGCGGCGGCCTGGGCCGCCGTCTGCGTGGGGCCGGTGGCCCCGTAGGGGCGCAGGCCGCGGTCCTCGGGGTTGTTTCGGATCAGCCAGAGCGCGATCGGCACGACGAGGCCGAGCAGGCCGACGCCGAGCCAGAAGTACGAGGCCCGCCAGTTGTCATAGGCGGTGATCGCAGTGGCCAGCGGGATCAGCACGAGCTGGCCGGCCGACATGCCGCCGGCCGCAATGCCCATGGCGAGGCCGCGGCGGGCGTCGAACCAGCGCACGATGACCGCCGAGCCCGTCGTCAGCGCCACGCCGCCGGCGCCCACGGCCATGAGCAGGCCGATGGTGACGTAGAGGTGCCAGAGGCGCTGCACGAAGGACGAGCCGATCGTGCCGGCGGCGAGCAGCAGCAGCGAGATCGCGATCACCCGGCGGGGGCCCCAGCGGTCGGCGAGCCGCCCGACGAACGGCCCGGCCGCGCCCAGCAGCAGCAGGGAGATCGCCGCGGCGCCCGAGAGCGCCCCGCGCGTCCAGCCGAACTCCGCCTCCATCGGCTTGATGTAGACGCCGAACGAGGCGCGCAGCCCCGACGCCGCCAGCATCGCGAGCGTCAGCGCCCCGAGCACGATCCAGGCGGGGTGAATCCGGCGGCCGGCCCGCATGACCTTCGGATGATGGCAGGGCGGGGAGAGGATTCAGCGGGCCAATCGGCGCCGGCCGGCCGCCGATTGGCCCGAAGGAAGAGCGCGGGCGGTGCTCTAGTCCACCACCTCGGCGGTGACTTCCTTGCGGAAGGCGATTTCGTCGCCGTGGGCGTCGACGACCACGGTGTCGCCCTCGACGAAGTCGCGCTCGAGCAGGCGCAGCGCCAGCGGGTCCTGGACCAGCCGCTGGATCGTCCGCTTCAGCGGCCGGGCGCCGAAGGTCGGGTCGTAGCCCTCCTTGGCGAGCAGCGCCTTGGCGGCGTCGGTGACCTCCAGGTGGATGCGACGGTCCTCGAGGCGCCGCCGCAGCTGGGCGAGCTGGATGTCCACGATCCGCGCGATCTCCTCGCGCCCGAGCGGATGGAAGATCACGATCTCGTCGATGCGATTCAGGAACTCCGGCCGCAGCGTGTTGCGCAGCTCCTGCATCAGCAGCGGCCGCAGCTTGTCCGGGTTCTCGTACTCGCGGAACAGGTGGCTGCCCATGTTCGACGTCATGATGACGACGACATTGCGGAAGTCCACCGTGCGGCCCTGGCCGTCGGTCAGGCGGCCGTCGTCGAGCAGCTGAAGGAGGACGTTGAAGACATCGGGGTGTGCTTTCTCGATTTCATCGAAAAGCACGACGGAATAAGGCCGACGGCGGACGGCCTCGGTGAGCTGGCCACCCTCATCGTAGCCGACGTAGCCGGGCGGCGCGCCGATGAGCCGGGCCACCGTGTGCTTCTCCATGTACTCCGACATGTCGATGCGGATCATCGCTCGCTCGTCGTCGAACAGGAACTCGGCCAGCGCGCGGGCCAGCTCGGTCTTGCCGACGCCGGTCGGGCCCAGGAACAGGAACGAGCCGATCGGCCGGTTGGGATCGCTGAGGCCGGCCCGGCCGCGGCGGACGGCGTTGGAGACCGCGCGGATCGCGTCCTCCTGGCCGACGACGCGCTGGGACAGGCGCGCCTCCATCTTCACGAGCTTCTGCACCTCGCCCTCCAGCAGCCGGGTGACCGGGATGCCGGTCCACTTGGCCACCGTGGCGGCGATGTCCTCCTCGTTGACCTCCTCGCGCAGCATGCGCTCGCCCTGCGGCGCCTCCGCCAGCCCGCGGTCCTGGTCGGCGATCTGCTTCTCGAGGCCGGGGATCACGCCGAAGCGCAGCTCGGCGGCGCGATTGAGGTCGCCCTTGCGCTCGGCCTCGGTCATCTCGTGGCGCGCGCGGTCGAGGTCCTCCTTGAGCTTGGAGAGCTGGGTGATGCCGCCCTTCTCGGCCTGCCACTGGGCCTTGAGCGCGCTGCCGCGCTCCTTGAGGTCGGCCAGCTCGGCGTCGATCTTGCCGAGCCGCTCGCGGGCGCCCGGGTCGTCCTGGTCGCGGGCCACCGACACGCGCTCGATCTGCAGCTGCATGATCCGCCGCTCGATCTCGTCGATCGGCTGCGGCGTGGAGTCGATCTGCATGCGGATGCGCGCGGCCGCCTCGTCCACCAGGTCGATGGCCTTGTCGGGCAGGAAGCGGTCGCCGATGTAGCGGTGCGACAGCACGGCGGCGGCCACCAGCGCGGCGTCCTTGATCTTGACCTTGTGGTGCTGCTCGTACTTGTCCTTGAGCCCGCGCAGGATCGCGATCGTGTCCTCGACCGAGGGCTCGCGGACCATCACCGGCTGGAAGCGGCGCTCGAGCGCCGGGTCCTTCTCGACGTGCTTGCGGTACTCGTCCAGCGTCGTGGCGCCCACGCAGCGCAGCTCGCCGCGGGCCAGCGCCGGCTTGAGCATGTTGGCGGCGTCGACCGCGCCTTCCGCGGCTCCCGCCCCGACCAGCGTGTGAAGCTCGTCGATGAAGCAGATGATCTTGCCCTCGGACTCGGTGATCTCCT
The DNA here is from genome assembly GCA_035689625.1 of Candidatus Methylomirabilota bacterium. Classification (GTDB taxonomy): domain Bacteria; phylum Methylomirabilota; class Methylomirabilia; order Rokubacteriales; family CSP1-6; genus AR5. Next base: position 4,720 of record DASSLH010000466.1, read on the forward strand.
TGAGCACCGCCTTGAGGCGGTCCTCGAACTCGCCGCGGTACTTGGAGCCGGCCACCATGGCGCCGATGTCGAGCGCCACCAGCCGCTTGTCCTTCAGGCCCTCCGGCACGTCGCCGGCCACGATGCG
>DASSLH010000467.1:0-8997 GCA_035689625.1 Candidatus Methylomirabilota bacterium
GTCGATCAGATGGGCGACGAGCGCGGCGAGGTTGTCGTTGTCCCCGACCTTGATCTCCTCGACGGCGACCGTGTCGTTCTCGTTGATCACCGGCAGCACGCCGAACTGGAGCAAGGCCAGGAGCGTGTTGCGCGCGTTCAGATACCGCTCTCGGTCGGCGATGTCCTGGCCGGTGAGGAGCACCTGCCCGACCTGGATGTCGTGCTTCTTGAATGCTTGCTCGTAGTGCCACATGAGCGCCGACTGGCCGACCGCCGCTGCCGCCTGCTTCTCCGGCATCGAGCGCGGCCGGCGCGGCAGCGCCAGGCGCGCCATGCCGGTGGCGATCGCGCCCGAGGACACGAGCACCGTGTCCACCTTGTCCCGGTGCGCGGCCGCCAGATCGGTGGCGAGCGCCGCGATGCGCCGGCGCTCGGGGCCGGCCTCGGTCGTGGTCACGAGGCCGCTGCCGACCTTGACGACCAGCCGGCGGATGCGGCCTAACTGGCGGCGCGCGCCCATCCCAGGTCGTCCAGGCGCGCGGCGACCGCACGCACCAGCTCGGGCAGTCCGCGGCCGGTCGCCGCCGAGATCGCGTGCAGCGGCCGCCCGGCGGCGGCGCACTGGCGGCGCACGCGCTCCAGCGCCGCCGCCGCTTCGGGGCTGCCGTCCACCAGGTCCGTCTTGTTGGCGACGACCAGCTGCGGCCGCGCGGCCAGCTCCGGCGAGTACGCCGCCAGCTCGGCGTCGATCACGCCGAGGTCCTCCAGCGGATCACGGCCGCTCGCGGGGTCGAGATCGAGCACATGCAGCAGCAGCCGGGTGCGCTCGGTGTGGCGCAGGAACTGGTGGCCGAGGCCCTTGCCCTCGCTGGCCCCGGGGATCAGCCCCGGCAGGTCGGCGATCACGAAGGCACGGTCGCCGTCGGCGCGCACGATGCCGAGGGTGGGCTGCAGCGTCGTGATCGGATAGTCGGCGATCTTCGGCTTGGCCGCCGACAGCCGCGAGACCAGCGTGGACTTGCCGGCGTTGGGAAAACCGATGACGCCGACGTCGGCCAGCAGCTTCAGCTCGAGGTGCAGCCAGCGCTCCGGGCCCGGGCGGCCGAGGTCGGCGCGGCGCGGGGCCTGGTTGGTGGACGAGGCGAAGCGCGCGTTGCCGCGGCCGCCGCGGGAGCCGCGGATGGCCAGCAGGCGCTGGCCGGGCGCGGCGAGGTCGCCGATCAGCTCGCCGGTGTCGCGGTCGGTCACGACCGTGCCGAGCGGCACCCGCAGCACGAGGTCGTCGCCGCCGGCGCCGTGACGGTTGCTGCCCTCGCCGTGCATGCCGCGGTCGGCGTGGTAGTGGCGCTTGTAGTGGAAGTCGAGCAGGGTGGTGAGCGCGGGATCCGCCTCGAGGTACACCGAGCCGCCGGCGCCGCCGTCCCCGCCGTCAGGGCCGCCGCGCGGCACGAACTTCTCGCGCCGGAAGCTGACGCAGCCGGCGCCGCCGTCACCGCCCTTGACGAAGATCTCGATCTCGTCGACGAACATGCCCGTCATCCGGGCCCCGGACGTCGCGGGCCCGTGCCCGGCGTCCGGGGCGAGCCTAGGAGGTCGGGACCGGCTGGCTGAGGATGCTGATGTAGCGCGAGTCGCCGCGACGCTCGAACTTCACGACGCCGTCCACCTTGGCGAACAGCGTGTCGTCGGAGCCCAGGCCGACGTTGGCGCCCGGCTTGAAGCGCGTGCCACGCTGGCGGACGAGGATGGAGCCGCCGGTGACGAACTGGCCCCCGAAGCGCTTCACGCCGAGCATCTGGGGATTGGAGTCCCGGCCGTTGCGCGAGCTGCCGACGCCCTTCTTGTGCGCCATGACGTGTGCCTATACCTCGATCTTGGTGATGCGCACCGTGGTGGCCGCCTGCCGGTGGCCACGGTTGCGCCGGTAGTTCTTCCTCCGCTTGAACTTCACGACCGAGACCTTGCGGCCGCGGCCCTGGGCGACGACCTCGCCCGAGACCCGGGCGTTCTTGAGCCGGTCGGACCCAACGATGACCTCGCCGTCCCGATTGACGAGCAGCACGGAGGTGAACGCCACCGCCGCGCCCTTGTCCGCCGCCAGCTTCTCGACCGAGATCACCTGGCCGGCCGCGACCCGGTACTGCTTTCCGCCCGTTGCGATGACCGCTTCCATTGCCTCGGAGCTCCCCACGAACGATTGAGTGACGAGCGCTTATCAAACCACACCCGCCCACTGACCGTCAACTTGGGACCCGACCGCGACGCGCAGCACCGTCGAAATTCACCCCGCCGGTCGCCCACTTCAGCTGGGGGGGCCAGGGGAGAGCGGCGCCGCTCCCCCCTGTCTAAGACAAATCCATGAGCGGGTTCACCCTGCCGCAACGGCCGGGAGTCTCGTCGTAGCTCGCGCGCGCGGTCTACGCCTTCGCCGCCCCGTCGAGATATTGCGCGAGCTGCTTGCGCACGAACAGGCGCGAGCGGTGCACGCGCGACTTCACGGCCGGCAGGCTGATGCCGAGCGTCTCCGCGATGTCCGGGTTGGACAGCCCCTCGACGTCGTGCATCACCAGCGCCGTGCGGTAGTCGGGCGGCAGGCCGTCGATCGCCCGCTGCAGCACCTCGCGCAGCTCGCCCTGCAGCGCGCGCTCGTCCACGCGATTGGACCAGTCGTCCATCGGCTCGAAGTGGCGACCGTCGTCGTCCAGCGGCGGCAGCACGTCGTCGATGCCGATCTCGGCAGACTTCTGGCGTCGCGTGCGCAGCTTCTGGTACGCCGCGTTGGCGGTGATCCGGTAGATCCAGGAGCCGAACGCCGACTCGCCCTTGAACATCTGGATCTTGCGCGCCGCCGTCCACAGCGCGTCCTGCGCCGCCTCCTCGGCGTCCTCGCGGGAGCCGGTGATGCGCAGGGCCAGGCGATAGACGCGGTCGCCGAAGCGCTCGACGAGCCGGTCGGCCGCGTCGGGTGCCTCGCGTCGCAGCGCCGCCACGAGGTCGGCGTCGACGTCCACGCGCGTCTGCGGGGTCACACTCATGACCGCACCTCGTAAAGCGTGAGGTAGCGCTTGAGCTCGCTCACGCACTGCTCGAGCACGCCGATGTCCTTCGAGACCTTCGTCAGCAGAATGGCGCCCTCCAGCCCCGCCACCAGGAAGTGGGCCACCGGCTCCGGGCGGCAGGCGGCGACGACCTCGCCGCGGGCCTGCGCCTCGACGAGCGCGGTCGTGAACCGCGCCCTCCATGCGGTAAACACCGATGCCAGCCGCGCGCGAAATCCCTCGTGCACGTCGCTCAGCTCGGAGGCCAGGTTGCCCAGCGGGCAGCCGCCCACGCACTTGCTCCGCCGCTGGACGTCGAGGACGCGGTCCAGGAAGCAGCGGATCTGCTCCAGCCGGGCGCCGTCGGGATCGGCGAAGCACGGCCCCAGCGTCCGCTCCTGGAAGCCGGCGACGATCTGATCGAGGATCGCGTAGCCAAGATCTTCCTTGCTGCGGAAGTAGTAGTAGAAGTTGCCCTTGCCCACGCCGCTCTCGTGCAGCACGTCGTCGAGCGACGTGTTCTGGTAGCCGCCCACGTGCATGAGCCGGGTCGCCGCCTCGAGAATCGCCTCCCGGGTCGACCGCCCCTCCCGGCTCTTCGCCGGGCTCCCGACTGTCCTGGTCACGCTCATCTCTGTACCAACCGGTTGGTACAGAACCATACCCAACACACCGCGCCGCGTCAACCCCCATGCGCCGGCTTTGCCGGCGCACTTGAGTGGCCGCGTTCGAGCGCCGGCTTTGCCGGCGCAATCGAGGTCCTCGGGGGGGGAGGCAGCCCCGAGCGCTGTGCGCGAGGGGCGTCGGAAGGGAGGCGGAGCCCCCCTCCGAGCCTAAAAGAGCGGGGAAGCGACCCGAAGGGCCGCCATGACGACGGCCTTCGGGTAGAGACCGAGGAGCACCACGCCGAGCGCGCAGAGCAGGACCGACAGCGCCAGCGTCGGCGCGACCGGAACGCGGCCGGGGTGCTCGGGCGCCTCGATGTACATCCGCTTGGCCACCAGCAGGTAATAGAAGAGGGCGACGACCGTGAAGACGGCGCCGATCAGCACGAGCCAGTAGAGCCCGCGCTCGGCGGCGGCCCAGAAGACGTAGAGCTTGGCCCAGAAGCCGGCGACGAAGGGGATGCCGCCGAGCGAGAGCAGGAACAGCAGCATCGCCAGCGCCAGCAGCGGCGAGCGCTGGGCGAGGCCGCGGAACGCCGTCGTCGCCTCCGAGCCCTCGGCCCGGGCCAGCGCCTCCACCACGAGGAACGCGCCCATGTTGCCGAAGACGTAGGCGACCAGGTAGAAGAGCACCATCGCGGTCCCCGACGCCGAGGCCGCCGCCACCCCGACCAGCATGTAGCCGATCTGCGCGATGCCCGAGTAGGCGAGCAGGCGCTTGGTGTTCTGCTGCGGCAGCGCCATCAGGTTGCCGGCCAGCATCGTCACCGTCGCCAGCAGCGCCGCGACCGGCACCCACGCCTGGGCGTGCTCGCCGGAGCCCTCGAAGTACACGCGGAAGATGGCCACGAAGCCGGCCGCCTTCGGCGTGACGCTGAGCCAGGCGACGAACGGCGTCGAGGCGGCCTCGTAGGTGTCGGGCACCCACATGTGGAACGGGAACGCGGCGATCTTGAACGCGAAGCCGACCAGCGTCGCGGCCAGGCCGAGTGTGAGCAGCGGGTCGATCGTCTCGGCCCCGGCGGCGGCGGCGATCTTCGCCAGGCTCGTCGTGTGGGTGGCGCCGTACACGAACGACAGCCCGTAGGCCATGACGGCGGAGGAGACCGAGCCGACCAGGAAGAACTTCAGCGAGGCCTCCACCGCCCCGGCGTCGCGCTTGACGAAGCCGGCCAGCACGTAGAGCGGGATGGACATCAGCTCGAAGGCCAGGAAGAGCAGGATGATGTCGCGCGCGGAGGCCAGCACCAGCATCCCGAGCAGCGAGCCGAGGATCAGCAGGTGGTACTCGCCCGCCCGCCGCGCGAACGCGCGGTCGGGCAGCGAGAGCCCGGCCAGCAGCCCGATGAACGTCGCGGCCAGGAACAGGCGCTTGGCGAAGATCGCCAGGCCGTCCTGCGCGAACATCCCGCCGAGCGCGCTCCCCGTCGGGCGCACGAACAGGGACAGGATGCCCAGCGCCAGCACGCCGCCGGTCGCCATCCAGGCCAGCCCGCGGCGGTCGTCGCCGCTCGAGAACAGCCCGGCCACGAAGATCAGCAGCAGCAGCGCGCCCAGGCCCAGCTCGAGCGTGAACGGCGCCAGGCCCGGGCTCACGGCTTCACCATCCGCGTGAGGATCGGCACCGTCGCGGTGTCCACGGGGCCGATGGCGAGCGCCGGCAGCAGGCCGAACAGCACGATCACGCCGGTGAGCAGCACGAGCGCGAACCACTCGGGGCCGCGCGCGTCCGAGAGATGGTCGAAGTGCGGCGAGGGCGGCCCCCAGAAGATCTGCTTCACGACGCGCAGGACGTAGACGGCGGTGAAGAACGTCCCGGCCACGGCCGGGATCAGCCACCACGGGTGCGCCGAGCGCCAGGCGCCCATGAACGTGAGGATCTCGGCGACGAAGCCCGATGTCGCCGGCAGGCCGAGCGAGGACAGGCCGCCGACCGTGAAGGCGGTCGCGATGCCGGGCATCACGCGGCCGAAACCGCCCATCGTGAAGATCGCCCGCGAGTGCGCCTTTTCGTAGACGAGGCCGACCAGCGCGAAGAAGAGGCCGGTCATCACGCCGTGGGCGAACATCTGGAAGACCGAGCCGTTGAGGCCGGCCTCGGTGAGCGTTGCCGCGCCCAGCATGACGAGTCCCATGTGGGAGACCGACGAGTACGCGATGACGTACTTGAGGTCGGTCTGGGCCATCGCCGACAGCGCGCCGTAGACGACGTTGATGCAGGCGATGCCGCCCACCAGCCAGGCCAGCTCGACGGCGGCGTCGGGCAAGAGGCCCATGCCGACGCGCACGACGCCGTAGGCGCCGAGCTTCATCAGCACGCCGGCGTGCAGCATGGAGACGGCCGTCGGCGCCGAGGCGTGGCCGTCGGGCGACCACGTGTGCAGCGGCCAGATGCCGGCCAGGATCCCGAAGCCGACGTAGAAGGCCAGGAACACCCAGAACTGCACGCGCGGGTCGAACGTCGTGGCCTCCAGCTCGAGGAACGAGAACGAGCCGGTGCCGGCGGTCACGTAGAGGGCAAAGATGCCGACGAGGATGAAGGCCGAGCCGAACAGCAGGTAGAGCGTCAGCTTCATTGCCGCGTATTCCTTGGTCCCGACGCCCGTCTCGCGGAGCGCCCAGCCGAAGATCCCGCGCGGCCGCACCTCGCCGCTGGAGCCCCAGATCCCGATCAGCAGGTACATCGGCAGCACGGCCAGCTCGTAGAAGAGGAAGAACACGAACAGGTCGAGCGAGACGAACACGCCGTAGACGCCAGTCACCAGGGCCAGCAGTAGCGCGTAGAACTCCTGGCTGCGGGTGGCCACCGTCCACGAGGCGAACACGCCGGCGAAGATGATGATCGAGGTCAGCAGCACGAGCAGCAGGCTCATGCCGTCCACGGCGATCTCGTACGAGATCCCCAGCGGCGGCACCAGCGGCCACTTCTCGTAGAACTGGAAGCCGGCCGCCTCGCGGTCGTAGGCGATGAAGATGAAGACCGAGAGCACCAGCGAGAGGGCCGTCGTCACCAGCGCGATGAGCCGCACGGCCAGCGGCCGGTGGCGCGCCGTGAACATGATCAGCACGGCGCCCACGAACGGCGCCCACGTGATGATCGAGAGGACCGGGAACGGGATCATGGCAGTGCGCGTTGAGCCGCGTCGCGCGGCGAGACGAGCCGGTGAGTCATCTGAGCCGCCACTGGGCCAGCACGAACAGCACCAGCACGCCGAGGGCCAGGCCGTAGACGTAGTCCTGCGGCTGGCCGGTCTGCAGCCGGCGCAGCCGGTCGCCCGCCCGCAGCGTCCACGCGCTGAGCACGTTGAGCAGCCCGTCCACCAGGTAGCGGTCGATCCACCCGACGAGCCGGGAGAACGCCAGCAGCACGAAGCGGTAGATGCCGGCGAAGAGCGCGTCGAGGCCGTAGCGGCGGCGGGCGGCCCAGTCCAGCGGCGCCAGGCCGGCGGCGACGGTGGCCGGATCGACGGCGCCGCGCTGGTACATGAGCCAGGCCAGCAGGATCCCGGCGCCGGCCAGCGTCAGCGACAGCGGCGGCAGCCAGCCCGGCGCCTCCCCGTGATGACCGTGGGCCAGCGTCGCCCAGACGCGCTGCAGGCCGGTGGCCACGCTCAGCGCCGCCAGCGTCCAGCACACGCCGCCCATGAGGCCGGGCACGTGATGGTGCGCGTGCGTGTCGCCCTGGCCGCGCGCGAAGAACGCCAGGAACACGACGCGGAACATGTAGAACGCGGTGAGGAACGCGGTCAGCGCCAGCATGAGGAACGGCCCGGTGAAGCCGGCCTCCCAGACGCCGCCCAGGATGCCTTCCTTCGTGAAGAAGCCCGGCATCGGCGGCACCCCGGCCAGCGCCAGCGTCGCCAGCAGGAACGGCACCCAGATCACCGGCGCGCCGCGCAGGCCGCCCATGCGCCACACGTCGTTGGTGTGGAACACGTGGATGACGACGCCGGCGCCCAGGAAGAGCAGCGCCTTGAACACACCGTGCGCGACCAGGTGCGCGAAGCCGGCGTCGGGCGCCGAGGCGCCGGCCGCCGTCATCATGTAGCCGAGCTGGGAGACCGTCGAGTAGGCCAGCACGCGCTTGATGTCGCTCTCCACGCACGCCATCGTCGCCGCCAGCAGCGCCGTGAAGGCGCCGACCCAGGCGATCAGCGTCAGCACGTCGGGCACCAGCAGGAAGAGCGGGAACGCGCGGGTGACCATGAACACGCCGGCGGTGACCATGGTCGCCGCGTGGATGAGCGCGGAGACCGGCGTGGGGCCTTCCATGGCGTCGGGCAGCCAGATGTGCAGCGGGAACTGCGCCGACTTGCCGACCGCGCCGCAGTAGATCAGGAACATCGTGAGCGGCAGCGCCTCGCGGGGCAGCGTGTTGAGGTTCGCCATCCGGAACAGCTCCCAGAAGTCGAACGTCCCGGTTGCCGACCACAGCATCACGATGCCGGCCACGAAGCCGAGGTCGCCCAGCTTGGTGATCCAGAACGCCTTCACGGCCGCCCGCGCCGCCGACGGCCGGTCGTACCAGAAGCCGATCAGCAGGTACGAGCAGAGGCCGACCAGCTCCCAGAAGACGAACATCTGGATGAAGCTCGGCGACAGCACGAGGCCCAGCATGGAGAACGCGAACAGCGAGTGGTACGCGTAGTAGCGCCCGAGCGAGGTGCGTGGCTCGTCGTGCAGGTACGCCCACGAGTAGAGCTGCACCATGAGCGACACGAAGGTGACGAGCATGCACATCGTCATGCTCTTGTCGTCCACCATGACGCCCACGGTCGCCATGGGGCCGCCGTCGGCGGGGATCCAGGACCACGTCGTGGAGGGCGACTGCAGCAGCGCCCGCGGCGCCGCCTGCCACGCCAGCCAGAAGGCGGCGCCGACGGCGGCGACCATGGCCGTGATGCTGACGGTGGCCGCCGCCGGCGCCGAGCGGCGCAGCGGGCGCGCCAGCGCCAGCAGCAGGAAGCTGGCGCACGGCAGCGCCAGCACGAGGATCGCGGTCGAGGACGAGCCGATGCGCGTCATCCGCGCAGGAGGTCCAGGTGGTCGGCCTCGACGGTGCGTCGGACCCGGAAGATCACGATGACGATGGCGAGCCCCACGGCCACCTCCGCCACGGTGATGGCGATCGTGAACAGCGCGAAGATCATGCCGGCCAGGTCGGCCTGAAACCGCGCGAAGGCGACCAGGTTGATGTTGACCGCGTTGAGCATCAGCTCGATGCCGAGCAGGATGCCGATCGCGTTCCGGCGGGTGAGCACGCCGAACAGGCCGATGGCGAACACGGCGGCCGCCAGCGCGAGATAGGCGGTC
>DASSLH010000468.1:0-3617 GCA_035689625.1 Candidatus Methylomirabilota bacterium
GTGCGCGACCGCATGCGTCTCTACTGGTCGCACTGCGGCACCACGCGGGCGCGCATGGGGGCGGTGCTCGGCACGCCGCCGCTCAAGAGCTACGACGACGTCGTCGCGCTCGGCCGCGAAGTCGTCGCCCGCGGCTTCACCGCGCTCAAGACCAACATGGTCATTCCCGGCGAGCCGGCCACCGTCTACTTCCCGGGTTTCGCCAGCGGCATCAACACGACCGACGGCGCGCCGTCCAGCGAGATCCTGGACGCGATCGACCGGCTCATCGGCGCCTTCCGCCAGGGCGCGGGGCCGAAGACCGGGCTCTGTCTGGACCTCAACTACAACTTCCGCACCGAGGGCGTGCTGCGCATCGCCAAGCTGCTCGAGAAGTACGACATGCAGTGGCTGGAGTACGACAACTGGGACCCCGACGCCCTGCTGCAGATCAAGCAGTCGACGACGACGCGGCTGGCCTCCTGCGAGAGCCTGGTCAGCGTGCGGCAATACCGGCCGTTCCTGGAAAAGCACGCGGTGGACGTGGCGATCATCGACGTGCCCTGGAACGGCTTCTCGCAGGCCGTGCAGATCGGCCGGCTGGCCGAGGCCTGCGAGATCAACATCGCGCCCCACAACTACTACAGCCACCTGGCTGACCTGCACTCGCTGCACCTCTGCGCGGTGCTGCCCAACGTGCGCATCATGGAGATCGACATCGACGACGTGCCCTGGAAGGGCGCGCTTGTCACCAAGCCGCCCGAGATCCGCGACGGCCACATCTGGCTCACCGACGCGCCCGGCTGGGGCGCGGACATCGACGAGAAGGTGGTGCGCGAGCATCCCTGGCCGCGCTCCGGCGAGGCGGGCGCGCCGCTGTTCTACGGCATGGACCCCAACCAGATGACGAAGAGGCCCTGACATGGAATTTCGCCGGCTCGGTCGCACGGGCTTGAAGGTCGCCGCGCTCTGCCTGGGCGGCAACACGTTCGGGTGGACGACGGACCAGAAAGCGTCCGAGGACGTGCTCGACGCCTACCTGGAATCCGGCGGCAACTTCATCGACACCGCCGACGTCTACGCGCGCTGGGCGCCCGGCAACAAGGGCGGCGAGTCGGAGACCGCGCTGGGCGTCTGGATGAGCGCGCGCCGCAATCGCCCGTCCGTCGTGCTGGCCACGAAGGCGTGCGGGCCGATGGGGCCCGGCCCCAACGACGCCGGCCTGTCGCGCCAGCACATCATGCAGGCGGTCGAGGCCTCGCTGGCGCGCCTGAAGACCGACTACATCGACCTCTACCAGGCGCACTGGGACGACAAGGACACGCCGCTGGACGAGACGCTGCGCGCCTTCGACGACCTCGTGCGCCAGGGCAAGGTGCGCTACGTCGGCGCGTCGAACTACGTCGCCCACCGCCTGATGCGCGCGCTCTGGGAGAGCGACCGCCAGCGCACCGTGCGCTACGAGTGCCTGCAGCCGAAGTACAACCTCGTCTATCGCGACGAGTACGAGCGCGAGCTGGAGCCGCTCTGCCTGGAGCAGCAGGTGGGCGTGATCCCGTACTCGTCGCTCGGTAGCGGCTTTTTGTCCGGCAAGTACCGCGCCGAGGGCGCGCTGCCCACGACCGCGCGCGCGGCCGGCGTGCAGAAGGGCTACATGACCCCGCGCGGCTTCGCGGTCCTCGCCGCCGTCGAGAAGGTCGCCGCCAACCTCGGCGTCACGCCGACCCAGGTCGCGATCTCCTGGCTCGCGCACCGCCCCGGCATCACGGCGCCCATCGCCAGCGCGACGTCCGTCACCCAGCTCAAGGAGCTGCTGGCCGGCGTGGCGCTGAAGCTGGACGCCGACTCGCGCCAGGCGCTCGACGCGGCCAGCGCCTGGCGGGAGAGCTGAGGTCAGTCGCGGCCCAGCGCGCGCAGGCGGTGTGACGTCAGCAGCGCCAGCGCGTTGAGCGCGACCATCAGGCCGCCGACGAGGATCGCGAAGCGCGCGCTGACGGCGGCGGCCAGCCCGCCGGCGATGACGCCGCCCAGCGGCAGCATGTTCCAGCACAGCGAGTAGATCCCGAGCACGCGGCCGCGCAGGTGCTCGGGCACCGTCTGCTGCAGATGCGTCGTCACCTGGGTGAGGTAGAACGTGTTGGCGAAGCCGACCAGCACGAGCATCGCCATCGCCACGCCGAAGACCGCCGACTGCGAGAACGCCATCAGCGCCAGCCCCATGCCGACCGCCATCACGAGCAGCGTGAGGCCGGGGCGGCGGATGCGGTGGATGATCGTCGCGATCACCAGCGTGCCGGCGATGGCGCCGGCGCCGTGGGCGGCGTTGAGCAGGCCGAAGCCGGTCGAGCCGGCGTGGAAGTACCAGTCGGCGAAGATCGGCAGCAGCGAGACGTACGACAGGCCGAAGATCGCGTTGAACAGCGCCAGCCCGATGAGGCCGGCGAAGACGAAGTGGTGGGCGACGAAGGAGAGCCCATCGGCGAGCTGGCGCAGCACGGGCTGGCCGTCGCCGGCGGGCGCCTCGCCGATCACGCGCAGGCGGCTGTAGAGCACGAGCGCGGTGGCCGAGGCCGCGGCGGCCAGGCCGAAGCCGACCGTGGCGCCGAAGGCGGCGATCAGCACGCCGGTGACCGCCGGGCCCACGATGCGGCCGGCCTGCCAGGGGATCGAGCCCAGCGCGATCGCGTTGGGCAGCCGCGCGCGGTCCACGAGCTGCGGCACCAGCGACAGCCGGCTCGGCTCGTCGAAGGCGCGAAACGCGTTGCTGAAGACGGCCAGCGCCAGCAGGTGGCCGACGCGCACGACGCCGAGGACCGTGAGCGTGAAGGCGACCAGCAGCGTGAGCGCGGTGAGCGTCTGGGTGCCGATCAGCAGGCGCACGCGGTGGGTGCGATCGGCCAGCACGCCGCCGAGCGGCTGGAAGACGACCATCGGCGCGCCCTGGGCCAGGCCGAGCCAGCCGAGGTAGATCGGCTCGTGCGTGAGCTCCCAGGTGAGCCAGGCGAACGTCGTGAACTCCGCGCGGTGGCCCAGCACGTAGCAGACCAGGCCCAGCCAGTACAGGCGGTAGTTGCGCGTGCCGAGCGCGGAGAACGTGGAGGGCGCGGCGAGGACGGCCAACGGCGGTGCCCGGCGCCGGCTAGACGCCCAGGTAGTATTGCTTGACCAGCTCGTTCTCGCGCAGCTCGGCGGCGCTGCGGCCCTCGAACTCGATCTTGCCGTGCACGATGATGTAGCCGCGGTCGGCGATCTTGGTCGCCTGGTTGAAGTTCTGCTCGGCCATCAGCACGGTCAGCGCGCGGCGCTCCTTGAGCTCCTTGATCTTGCCGATCACGCGGCTGACGAGGATGGGCGCCAGGCCGACCGAGGGCTCGTCCACCAGCAGGATCTTGGGCGACGACATCAGCGCGCGGCCGATGGCCAGCATCTGCTGCTCGCCCCCGCTCATGCTGCCGGCCAGCTGCCGCTTGCGCTCGCGCAGGATCGGAAACGCCTCAAAGCAGAAGTCGAGGTTGGCGGCGATGGCCGGGCGCGCCTCGGCGCGGAAGGCGCCCAGCAGCAGGTTCTCCTCCACGGTGAGCCTGGGGAAGAGCCGGCGGCCCTCGGGCACCAGCGCCACGCCGAGGCCGACGATCTCC
>DASSLH010000469.1:0-4863 GCA_035689625.1 Candidatus Methylomirabilota bacterium
GAACTCCTCGTCGGGCGCGCGCGGCACGCCGAGCGCGTCGCCGATGTCGTCGACCACGTCCTGGTCCGGCGTTGCCACGGTGCCGCCGGGGGCCTCCTCGCCCACGTCGGCCGCGCGCTGCCAGTCGGCGTCCACGTCGCCGCCGGCCAGGGCCGGGCTCGAGGCGGTGTGCTGGCGCAGCTCTTCCTCGGCCTCCCGCTCGCGGTCGGTGCGAATCATGACCGTCTCGGCGGCCGGCGGCCCCTGCAGCTCCTCCTCGGGCACGCCCCGCTCGTGCGAGCGCTCGGCAATTTCCTGCGGATCCTGCGACACACGTTTCCTGTCGGCGGCCTTGCGCTTTTTCATGGCGAGGAACCACGGAGCGAAACCCATGCCAGCGGACAGGGACTTGTAAAAGGTAGAAGCGTCCCGGCGGGCCCGTCAGGCGCGCGCGCTCACGACCCACCGTCCCGGCCAGCCCTCGACCGCCGTCTCCACGACCCGCCCGGCCTTGGCCAGGCGCGCGACGGCGGCCGCGGCCTCCCCGGCCGGCACGCCGAGCACGCGCGCGAGCCGTCCGGCCGGCGCGAAGACGGCGCCGTCGAGATAGCGGACGACGAGACGGTCCAGCGCGGCGGCGCGACCGAGCCGCCGGCCCTCGGCCACCAGCGCCGGCAGCCACGCCTCCACCAGCTCCCAGCGGTAGGAGAACGAGGGCTCGTAGCGCTCCTCGCTCTTGACCACCCACAGTCCCTGCTGCAGCTCGCCCATGGCGCGCTCGAACTCCCGCGTGCGGCCCGGCTCGAGCAGGAACGTGTTGGCGCGCAGCTCGCGCGTGTACTGCGGATGCTCGCGGACCAGCGCGTCCATCAGCCGCCTGGCGGTCAGCGACATCCGGCCCGCGGCGTACTCGATGCGATAGTCGCGGGCGCGCTGGCGGCCGCGCACGAGGGCGTAGAACGCGGGGAACACGTCGAGGGCCACCAGCAGCGGCCGGCCGCGCCGCAGCTTGCCGTAGTAGACGCGCCGGGCGGCGGGCAGCTCGTCCTTGAGCTGCCAGGTCAGGCCGACGCCGTCGTCGTGATGCGAGTGCCGCGGCCAGCGCGGCTTGGCGCGGCCCACCACCGCCTCCCACAGGCAGGCCACGCCCTCGGGGAATCGATAGAAGGTCGAGCAGAAGCCGACCGCCTCGACGAAGGCCAGCGCCGCCCGCGCGCCGCGCACGCGGCGGCCCCCGTGATGACAGAAGTTGCGCGCCCGGCGCGCCTCGAGCTCGGCGGCGACCGGCGGGCGGGCGGCGATGCTAGGATGCGCTGCGGATGAGGCCGGGCGGGTCCGCGCGATGGTTCTGCTACCTCCTCGCCTGCGCCGACGGCTCGCTCTACGCCGGCATCACCAGCTCGCTCGAGCGGCGGCTGGCCGCCCACAACGCCGGATCGGCGTCGAAGTATACGCGCGCGCGGCGGCCGGTGACGCTGGCGTGGTGGCGGCGGTGTCGCGATCGCGCCGAGGCCAGCCGGCGCGAGGCCGCGCTCAAGGCGCTGCCGCGCTCGGCGAAGCTGGCGCTGACGCGTGGGCGGCCAGCCACGCCTCGCACTGGTACCGCAGCCGCCGACGCTCCGCCGGCGACAGCCCGGCCGGATCGAAGCGATGGCGGTAGTGCAGCGCCAGCAGCGGCGCCAGCGGCCCCGTCGCCACTCCGGCCGGCGCCGCCTCGCCGACCGCGGCCAGCCAGCGCGGCAGCGGCTCGCCCGGCGCCCGCGCGAAGCCGAGCTCCGCGAGGCGGCGCGTGACGGCGTAGAACTCCGAATCGTCGCCGGCCCGCGGCCCGCGCGCCCTCGTCACCGTCGGCGCCGTCGCGACGCCGACGCGCCGGCGTGCCCACAGCCGCCAGACCAGCAGCGCGCTCAGCGGGATCAGCAGCCAGCCCAGGCTGCCGGTGAGCCGGTCCTGTCGCTCGCTCCAGCGCCACCGCGAGAAGAGGAACGTCACCCACTCCCAGGCGTCGGCGAGCGGCTTGAGGCTGCCGCCGCCGCCGCTCTCGGCCGCGACCCAATCCGGCGGCGTCGTGTCCACCTCGACCCAGGCGCCGTCGATCCAGACCAGCGCCCAGGCGTGGGCGTCGCTGGCCCGCACCAGCCAGCGCCGCTCCAGCCGGCTCCACTCGTGGGCGGCGTAGCCGACGGCGTAACGGGCGGGGATGCCGGCCTCGCGCAGCAGCAGGACGGTCGCGGTGGCGAAGTACTCGCAGTGGCCGCGGCGGCTGCGCAGCAGGAAGTCTTCCAGCGCGCTGCGGCCCGGCCGCGCGCCGCCGAGATACCGCGTGTAGGCGAAGCGGCCGAGGAAGAACGCGCGCAGCGCGTCCACCGCCCGGGCGGGCGGGCGGCCCCGCAGCCCCGCCTCGTCGGCGACGCGCGCGAGCGTGGCGGCCTCGCCCGGCGGCACCAGGAGGTCGGCCGCCGTCGGCGGGCTCTCGTCGGCGCCGGCCGGCCGAAAGTGCGCGGTGTACGTCACCAGGCCGAGCCCCTCCTCGACGCGGACGGCGCGCAGCCGGTTCTGCGCGAGGCTCACGACCATGAGGTCGTCGACGCGGGCGGCGCCGTTGGGCAGCGGCAGCAGGCCGCGTCCACGCGTGAGATAGGCCGCGATGGTGAGGCGCCCGTCGGGATCGCGATCGCGGCGCAGCAGCCAGGTGGCGCCGTCCGCCTCCGGCTGCACGCGCTGGAACGCCGCGTCCACCGCCACCCACGACGGCGCGTGATAGACGTTGTAGCTGGCCTGGCGCAGCCGCATCGGCATCCGGGCGCCCGACCCGCGCTCCACGCGCAGCACCACGCGGTCGGACAGCTTGAGCTCGCCGAGGTCGCCGAGCGCCGTCGTGCTGCGGTAGGGATCGACGTCGCCGCGGCGCAGCCAGCTCAGGAACAGCGCCTGCGCGCGGCGCTCGAGCGCCTGCTGGCCCGCGGCCAGCCCGACGTGGCCGACCCAGCCGAGCGCCACCGCGACCAGCAGCGCCGCGCCCCAGCGCAGCGCACCGGCCGGCGCCCGCACGCGCCAGAGCGCCAGCGCGAGCAGCAGGACCAGCCCCGCGTAGAACGTCGCGCGCGCGTTGCCGGTGCTGGCGGCCAGCAGGCACAGGCCGAAGTACGACGGCGCCAGGTCCACCGCGGGAAACGTCCCCGGGCTCCTGCGCAGCGACCAGAAGAAGACGGCGGTCTCCACGCGGCCGACGACGCTGTAGAGCTGGCAGGCGATCAGCGGGAACACGATCAGCGGCAGCCATTTGATGACGCCGGTCACCGCCCGCGCCGACTCGTTGGCGATTGCCTGGTAGACGGCCATCAGCACGAGCAGCACCGCGCTGAGGTCGGAGGCGCGATTGAAGTCGGCCCGCGTGAGGTCCCAGCGCGAGCCCACGAGGCCGCGCGCCTCCAGCGCCACCGCCATCGCCAGCCCCGGGATCAGCAGCCCCGTCTGCCAGCCCCAGAACACCAGCGCCGCGCCGAGCAGCAGCGGCGGCATCAGAGCCTCGCCAGCCCTTCGGCGACGCGGCCGACCTCGAGCCAGTGCACGTCGTGCTCCTCGTCGCCGGCGGCGCCGGGCTCGCCGAGCAGCAGCACGAGGGTCGGCACCCCGAGCGCGCGCAGGCGCGCGACGAGGTCGCGGCGCGGCGCGTCCCACGCCAGCAGCACGCAGATCGCGCCGCTCGGCGCGGCGTCGCGGCCGAGGACCAGGCGCGTGAGATCGGCGAACGGCCGCACGCGGCAGGGCCGCACCGCGGCCAGGATCTCGAGCATGCCATCCACGTGGCCCACGCCGCGGCCGGCGGTCACGCAGTACGCCTGTGGCCCGACGAAGAGCAGGTCCAGCAGCGACTCCTGGGTGCCGACCGTGCAGGCGAAGGAGGCGGCCACCGACACGGCCTCCTCGAACGCCGGCGTCGCCACCGGCACGAACGTGTCGAGCACGAGGGCGTGGCGGACGAAGAACTCGTCCTGGTACTCGCGGACCACCGGATGGCCGGTGCGCGCCCAGGAGGGCCAGTGCACGCGCTTGAGCGGATCGCCGGGCCGGTAGTCGCGCAGCGCGACGAACTCCTCGGAGTCGCCCACCGACGAGGCCAGCGCGATGCCGCCGCGCTGGTAGCGCCGCGCCCCCGGCAGCGCCACCGGCGGCAGCGGATAGCGCCGCGGCAGCACCAGCAGCGTGTCGGGCGCCGGCTGGCGCCGCAGCGCGCGGCCCAGGCCGAGCGGATCGCGGCGTGCCACGGCGGTCGCCGTGAACGTCACGCGCCCGCGGCGTAGCGGCGTCAGCGCCAGCCTCGCCTCGTGGGCGCCGCCCGGCGCCAGCGCGGGCAGCGGCGCCTCCTCCACGCGCGCGCGCTGGTTCTGCGCGAGCAGCCACGCCCAGCGCGGATAGCCGATGGCGCGATCGATCGGATTGCGCGTCGGGTCGGGCTCCGGGGTCGTCGCGAACTCCGCGAACGACGGCCGCGGATCGGCCAGCTCCTCGAGCAGCGCCAGGCCGCGCACCGCTCGCGCGCCGCGATTGCGCACGGCGACCGTGTACGTCATCGGCTCGCCCACCGTCGCGAACCGCGGCAGGCGACGCCGGAGCTCCAGCGCCGGCGGCCGGCGGCGCGTGAGCGCGCCGGCGACGACGAGCAGGGCGAACAGGAGCGTGAAGGCCTGGTAGGACACCGTGAGGCTGGTGTTCGGCCCCACGACGGCGGCCGCCGCCAGCCCGGCGGCCACCAGCTGGCCGGCCGGCGTCAGGCGGCGCGCGAGCCGGTGCTGGAAGCCGGTGACCGCGCGGAAGCTGCGATACCAGAAGCGCCGCACGCGCTCAGGCGGGGACGGCGACCGACTTGACGATCTCCTCGAC
>DASSLH010000470.1:0-14200 GCA_035689625.1 Candidatus Methylomirabilota bacterium
CCTGATCGACGGTTCTTGCCAGATCCAGAGGTTGTAGTTTTCAACGCCAGTTATCTGATGCCGGAACGCCAAGGTCGTTTGCACATCGCCTCTCAACCCGCAATCCGCCGAGAGGACAGCAAACAACTGATGCAACTGACACTGACTGCTCGGGGTAAGCCAGCGTCCTCAGACCTGGGGGCGATTGTTCGCTGGCTTGATGTTGGCCACGACTGGATTGTGCGCGGCTTCGTCGATGTAACTACGCCAGAAATGCATCGTGTGTGGGGTCTACGATGAGTCCTTCTGCGGCAGCAACGACTCTCGACGTCGAATACGGTTTCGGCGAGAGCGAGATCGACGCCACGACGACCCACCCGACCGCGGTGTTCACTCGTCCCCTTCTCGCACGACGGCCACGAGCATTTTCACGTTATGGTTCACAGTCCGAGGACGCCGTACTCGTTGAAACCTCATGGGAGGTTGCGCCTGTATCGCGGATCCTCACGATCGCTCGTCGTTGTTTGGGGCCGAACTGGGATGGCAACCAGGCTGCCGCTGTGACGCGTGAGGCGACCACTGCCGCAATCGACTTGATTCTTCAGATCGGGACCCTGGGTCTCGATGAGCTTCCCCAGCCATATGTCGGGGCGGCCGCTGCCGGTGGCTATGTGTTCGAGTTTCAGTCCCATACTCGGGAATTGAGTCTGGGCGTCTTCAACGACAGCGCGTCCGTGACTTTCCTCAAGTCCGGTCAAGGCGAACCGTTCAACGAGGGACAAATTCCTCTCGGCTCACCAGTTCAGCTCCGCGAGCTTCTCGCCTGGTTGATAAGCCCGCCCGCATAAACCAATTGAATGCCGCGCCCCAACTGGGCGAATGACCCGACCATTCCGCCCGATGCGAGACTTTGGCGCGGCGTGGTGGTCCCCGACGATATCCGATCGGACGCAAACGGAAACGACATCCCCTCTCTCGGCTCACTGATTACCGGAGAAATGTCCGTTCAGAACGCTGACGAAACTGACGCAGCACAGATGCTCGCAAGAGGAGCCGCCGCCGGCCTCACGTGGAAAATTTGGGAGTTTACGGCTGGCGATGCTAGGGCCGCGGGACTCATCGTTGATCGTGACCCTTTGCCTGGCGATCCGGGCCACTGCATTGTTGTGCGAAGCGACGCGCCAGGTAAGCGAATTCGGGAATCCCAGGCCAAGCAACTCGTCCAGTGCGGCCGCTGGGTGAACTGATTCGCACCATCATTCTGGCGCACGACACCGCACAAATTAGCCTTTGTGGCGGCTTGGGCTGCCAGGAGGCCTTGGCGAGCGGACTGCCCTAACTCCCCCAGCACACGCCCTCGCCGCCGTCGACCGCCAGCGCCACGCCCGTGATGAACCCCGCCTCGTCGGAGTGAAGGAACAGCGCGGCGTTCGCGACGTCCCACCCCGTGCCCATCCGCCGGCGCAGCGGCACGCGGCGATCGCGCGAGGCGATGACCTCCTCGCGCGGGGTGCCCTTGGCGACGCGCGCCTCGATGGCCATCGGGGTGTTCATCAGGCCCGGGAGGATGGCGTTGGCGCGCACGCCGTACTGGGCGTTGTGGGCGGCGAGGTTCTCGGTGAGCGCGACGACGGCGGCCTTGGTGGTCTTGTAGCCGACCAGCGGGTAGGCGTTGCGGGCGGCCATGGAGGAGATGTTGACGATCGAGCCGCCGCGCTCGCGCAGGGCGGGCAGCGCGTGCTTGCAGGCCAGCCACATGCCCTTGAGGTTGAGGTTCACGCTGCGGTCGAAGGCGTCGACGGTCAGCTCGGTCGCGGTCGCGTCGCCCAGCGCGAGGCTGGCGCCGACGTTGTTGTGCAGGATGTCGAGGCCGCCGAGCTGCTGCAGCGCATCGGCGATCATGCGGCGGACCTCGTCCTCGCTGGTGATGTCGGCCTGCAGCGCCCAGGCCTGGCCGCCCTCGCCCTTGATCATGTCCACGGTGTCCTGGGCGGACTCCAGGCGCTTGTCCACGACGCACACGCGCGCGCCCTCGCGCGCCAGCACGACGGCCGTCGCGCGCCCGTTGCCGATCGTGGCGCCCGGCGTCTGGCCGCCGCCCACGACGATCGCCCGCTTGCCGGCCACGCGCCCGGCCATGGCTAGCAGCAGCCTCCGCTGACGGCGCGATCGGGCCACCAGCCCCACGGGCGCGGCCCGAAGTCCGGCGTGAAGACGCGACCCTTTTTCACCGTCAGGTGCGGGGCGAACGCGCGGTCCACGCGCAGCGGCGAGCCGAGGATGTCGTAGACGACCCACTCGCCCGGTGTGAGGTCGAGCACGGAGACGTCGGCCTGGCGGCCGACGGCCAGGCGGCCGAGGCGATCGGCGACGCCGGCCGCCATGGCGGGATTGCTGGTGGACATCGCGACGACCTGCGGCAGCGTGAAGCCGAGGCCGAGGAAGCGCGTCATCATCTCGGTCATGCTGTGCACGGTCATCTGGCGGCCGGGCACGGTGAGGTCGGTGCTGATGCAGTGGGGCAGCAGGCCCTGGTCGATGATCTTGCGGCCGACGTCGAACGAGAAGTTCATGCGGCCGTGCGCGGTGTCGAACCACACGCCGCGGTCGGCGGCCTCGCGCGCCTCCGGCACCAGCTTGCCGTTGGCGTCGAGCACGCCGCCGGGGTTCGGCGTGAAGTAGTGCGTGAGGATGTCGCCGGGCTCCAGCAGCGCCAGCAGCGGGTGGATCACCTTGGGGTCGTAGCGCTTCTCGGTATCGCCAATGTGCACCATCAGCTTGATGCCGGCCTCGCGCGCCGCCCGCTTGGCCAGCCGCGGCATCTCCATGCCCATGATCTCCAGCGCCGGGGAGACCATGCGCGCCTTGATGCCGCGGATCAGGCCGGCGTGCTGCTGGGCGACCTTCACCGTGTCGGCGAGGTTGACGCTGCTCTCGGCGATGATGTCGGGCAGCGTCGCCAGGCCCGTCTGGCAGATGTGCAGGAACGGGATGACCTCGGTCGCGCAGTGGGGCAGGATATGCTTCCAGCCGCCGAACGTCGCCGCGCCCGCGCTGCCCGCGTCCACGATCGTCGTGACGCCTGAAGAAACGCCGCCGAGATCCGGATTCACGCCTGTCCGGTTTATTCCCTCGAAGACATGCGCGTGTACATCGATCAATCCCGGCGTCACGATCTTGCCTTTGACCTCGATGACGCGGCTCGCCTCGGCCGGCGCGATGCCGGCGGCGATGCGCGCGATGGCGCCGTTGTCGATCGCGACGTCCAGCGCGCCGTCCAGGTTGCTGGCGGGATCCAGCACGCGTCCGCCCTTGAGCAAGAGGTCGTACATGGCTCAGCCTCCGGAGATGATCTTGTCCGCTCGTAGCGCGTCGATCTCGGCCTCGCTGTAGCCGGCCTCACGCAGGACCTCGCTCGTGTGCTGGCCGATGGCCGGCGCCGGCCCGGCCGGCCGCTTGTCCTGGCCGTCGAGCCAGACGGGGCTGTTCACCGTGAGCGTGGCGCCGGCGGCGGGGTCGTGCAGCGGCACCAGCGCGCCGCTGGCCTGCATCTGCTCGTCGTCGGGGATGTCGTCGAGCGTGCCGATCACGCCGAACGCGATCCCGCTGGCCTCGAGGCGCCGCCGCCACTGCGGCCAGTCGTGCGTGGCGAAGACGTCGTCGAGGATCAGCGTGAGCGCGCGCGCGTTGGCCTTGCGCGCGGCCGGCGTCGCGAAGCGCGGGTCGCTCACGAGGTCGCCGCGCTCGATGGCGGCGGCGAACTCGGGCCAGCGGCGCTCGTCGCCGGTGATCGTCATCATGAACCAGCGCCCGTCGCGGCAGCGGTACATGTTGGCCAGCGCGCTCACGGCCTCCTCGCGCGGCGGCCGCACGTTCGTGCGCGTGCCGCAGAGGATGCCCTGCGCCTGGATCGCGTTCCACCAGAGTCCGTTGGCCATCAGCGACGTGCCCACCAGGCCGCCGCGGCCGGTGCGCTCGCGCTGGTAGAGGCCGGCCATGATCGCGCCGAACAGCGACATGCCGGTCGGATGATCACCCATGCCCGGCAGCGAGCGCGTCGGCGGCGCGTCGGGGTATGGCCGCACCAGGTCCATCAGTCCCGTGCGCGCCCAGAGCGCGATGCTGTCGAAGCCCGGCCGCCCCGCCTCCGGCCCGGCCTCGCCGTAGGCGGTCAGCGAGGCGTAGATCAGCCGCGCGTTCAGCGGCGCCAGGTCCTCCCAGCGCACGCGCAACCGGGCGCGCGCGTCGAAGGGCAGGTTGGTGACGAAGACGTCGGCGCTGCGCACCAGGCGATAGAGGACGTCGCGGCCCGCGTCCGTGCGCAGGTCGATCGCCACCGCGCGCTTGCTGCGGTTGTCCACGATCCAGGGGAAGTTGTAGGCGCTGGGCGGGTAGCCGGCGCCGCGCACGCGGTAGGGATCGCCCTGCGGTGACTCCACCTTGACGACGTCGGCGCCGAAGTCGGCCATGACGGTCGTGGCCACCGGGCCGGCGATGAAGCTGGCCACGTCGAGCACGCGGATGCCGTCGAGCAGCCGGCTAACGACGCACCTCCGCCACCAGCGCGGCGTAGCCGTTGCGGAGCACGACGGCGTCGGAGGCGTAGTTGATGATCGTGGCGCCCAGCGCGATCATCTCGCGCACGCCCTGAAGGCTGAGCGCGTCGATGCCGGGCACGGCGGCGATCTCGTCCAGCCGCGCGAACGCATCCTTCGTCTCCAGCATGGCCGTCACGTGCACGCGCGCGTTGGCGGTCGCCATGTGCTCGGCGGGCGGCCGCGTGCGGTACATCGTGTGGGGGCCGAAGCCGTACATGCCGCGCTCGCCCAGCGGGGCGTAGCGGCAGCAGGCGGCGATGGCGGCGGCCTGCTCGGGCGTGTCGACCTGCGGCACGTGCAGGTTGTCGACGCCGGCGTCGAGCAGCCGCGTGATCCACTCGCGGTTGCCCTCGGGCGGCCGCACCACCAGCGGGAAGTTCAGCGCGCGCGCCAGCGTGGCCATGTCGGCGACGGTCTCCATGGAGAACGGCGAGTGCTCCATGTCCACGCGCGCGAAGTCCAGACCCGCGGCCTGCAGCAGCGTGAGGACGGCCGGCGTGCGGATCATCGTGAACCAGGTGCCCAGCTGGACCTCGCCGCGCTCGGCCCGCGCGCGGTACGCGTTGTCGCTCATCACCCGACCTCCTTCGGCGCCGCTACGCTATCATGGGCGGCCAGTCCACACGACGCGAGGGGGAGCCGGGCATGGCGATGTACTGGAGGGAGATCACGGTCAACTGGGGCGAGTCCGACCCGTTCGGCCTCGTCTACTACCCGCGCATCGTGGCGTGGTTCAACGACACCGAGCACGAGCTGTTCCGGATCATCGGCTACCCGATCGAGCAGATGATCAAGAACGACCGCACGACGTTCGTCATGGGCGAGATCCACTTCCGCTTCATCGGCCCCGCCGCCTACGGCGACCGCGTGCTGACGACGATCACGCTGGCCGAGATCCGTGATCACACGCTGCACTGGAACTGCAAGGCCAAGAACGCGCTCACCGGCGCCCCGATCAGCGAGGGCAAGGCCACGCGGGTCTACGCCCGCATCATGGAAGACGGCACGCTCAAGGCCCACCCGATCCCCCAGGAGATGAAGAGCGCGCTGCGCGAGCTGGGCGACCTCAAGCACCTGCACCCCAACAGCGGCGCCACGCGCCTGGGCGCCGAGGACCTGACCCGCTAGCGCTCCAGCACGAACGGCACGCCGGCGGCCTTCGCGACCTCGCGCAGCTGGACCATCAGGTCGTCGGGGATCGGCACGCCGCGCTTCAGGCGCTCGGCGCGCGTGGCGATCTCGGGATCGCCGGCCACCAGCACCGGCTGCGCGGGATCGGCGCGCCGGGCACCGTGCAGGACGTCGATCACCTGGTCGAGGTCGTCCTCGAAGGCGCCGGCCTCGCGGAACGCCGCCGGATCGATGGCCAGGAAGAAGTGGCCGAGGTTGTGCGGATCGGACGGCTTCTGCGTGCGGTTGCGGAGCGGTGAGAACGAGGCGCCCGCCAGCACGCCGCCGAGGACGTGGACCATCACCGCCAGGCCGTAGCCCTTGTGACCGCCGGCCTCGCGCGTGCCGCCGAGCGGCGTGATGCCGCCCTCGGGCCGCTCGAAGACGAACCTGAACGCCTCCTCGGCGTCGGTGACCGGCTGGCCGCCGCCGTCCACGACCCAGCCCTTCGGCAGCGGGCGATGGTTGAGCTTGTGGACCTTCACCTTGCCGGCGGCGACGGTCGTCGTCGCCATGTCGAGCAGGAACGGCGGATTGCGCCGGGCGGGCGCCGCGAACGCGAGCGGGTTGGTGCCCATCACCGGCTCGGCGGCGAACGTCGGCACCATGGACACGCCGCGCGTGGCGGAGGTCACCAGGCCGATCACGCCTCGGTCCGCGGCGATCTTCGAGTAGCAGCCGGCGGCGCCGAAGTGATGCGAGTTCACGACCGAGACGACGGCCACGCCGGTGGCGCGGCACTTGTCCACGGCCAGGCTCATCGCGTGCGCGGAGACCGGGTGACCGAGCGAGGCGTCGGCGTCGATCAGCGCCAGGCTGGGCGCCTCGCGCAGCGTCTTGAACACCGGCCGCATGTTGAGCCGGCCGGCGCGGTGCTCGCGGTCGTAGGTCGGCAGCATCGAGATGCCGTGCGAGTCCACGCCGCGCAGGTCGGTCTCGAGCATCATGGCGGCGGTGACGTCGGCGTGCGCCTCCGACATGCCCCAGGCGCGCAGGACGCTCAGCAGGAACTCGCGGATGCGGTCGGCGGCCACGTTCATGGGGCGTCGTCTCCTCAGGCGCGCTCGTGACGCACGACGTTGAACCGCTCGTCCTCGCCGGGCGGCTGGAAGTAGACGGTGATCGCCTCGAACTCCGCCTCGGTGGTCCACGGCGTGCCGGGCGGCAGGCCCCGGCTCCTCTCCTCGAGCTGCCGCTTGCAGAGCGCGTCGGAGGCGTCCACGAAGTGCAGCTCGTGCTCGGCGTTCGTCCGCTCGAACATTCCGCGGAACCACGTGCGCTGCGCCGGTGTATTGCCGGGGAAGTCGAGGACGACCGACACGCCGCGGGACAGCAGCGCGCAGACGTGGGGCTCCAGCGCGCGCCGCAGGCGCGACGCGCACCGCGTGAAGTCCTCGACGTCGAGGATCTCGCCGGGAAACAGCGCGTCCAGCAGCGCGTCCTGCACGATCAGGACGGCGTCCTCCCGCTCGGCCAGACGCCTGGCGAGCGTGGACTTGCCGGACGCCATCTTGCCGCACAGGAACAGCAGCTTCGCCGGCGCGCCCATGGCGCTGACCTGTATATCACGGCCGCGCGCCGGAACGTGCGATGATGCGGACGTCATGACGCCGGCTCCCGTGACCCGCGTCCACGAGATCGAGCACCACGCCGCCGAGCGCGCGACCAGCCGCCCGGTCGTCAGCGGCACCCAGGGCGTCGTCGTCGCCGGCCATCCGCTGGTCGCCATGGCCGGCATGCGCATGCTGCTGGCCGGCGGCAACGCCTTCGACGCCGCGGCCGCCGCCGGCTTCGCCGCCGCCGTCGTCGAGCCGACCGCGTCCTACACGCTCTGCGGCGAGTGCGTGGCGCTCGTGCACGAGGCGCGCGCCGGCCGCACGCAGGCGCTGAGCGGGCAGGGCGTGGCGCCGGCGCTGGCGACGATCGAGACGTTCCGCGCGCGCGGCCTCGATCGCATCCCGACCGGGCCGGGCGCCGACGCGCACCTGTCGTTCACGGTGCCGGGCGCCGTCGATGCCTACCTCACGCTGCTGCACACGCTGGGCACGCGGCGGGCGGCCGACGTGCTGGCGCCGGCGCTCGAGTACGCCGAGCGTGGCTTTCCGATGTACGAGTACATGCACCGCATGCTGGCGATCCCGGAGACGCGCGCGCAGTTCGACCTCTATCCGCCCGGCGGCACGGCCGTGTTCTATCCGGGCGGGAGCGTGCCGGCCGTGGGCGAGCGGTTCGTGCAGCCGGCGCTGGCCGCCACGCTGAGGCGCCTGGTCGAGGCCGACACCGGCGGGGATCGCGCGGCCGGCATCGAGGCCGTGCGCGCGCGCTTCTATCGCGGCGACGTCGCCGCCGCGATCGGCGCCTTCTCCGAGCGGCTGGGCGGCCTGCTGCGCGCCTCCGACCTGGCCGGCTACCGCGCGCGCTTCGAGGCGCCGCTGCGCGTCGCGTTCGCCGGCCGCGAGGTCGTCGGCCACGGCGCCTTCACGCAGGGGCCGGTGCTGCTGCAGGCGCTGGCGATGCTGGCCACCGTGGACCTGCGCGCGCTCGGCCACAACTCGCCGCGCTACATCCACGTCGTCAGCGAGGCGCTGAAGCTGGCGTTCGCCGACCGCGAGCGCTACTACGGCGACGGCGCCGAGGTCGGCGCGCTGCTGCGGCCCGACTACGCGCGCGAGCGCGCCTCGCTGATCCGCCTGGACCGCGCGATGCCGGAGGCGCCGGCGGCCGGCGATCGCCGCCGGGCCGCCCGCGGCGCCGCCGCCTCGGCCGAGGTGCCGGCCGACGGCACCACGCACATCGCCGCCATCGACCGCGACGGCAACATGATCTGCCTCACGCCGAGCGGCGGCGTCTTCCGCAAGTCGGCGTTCGCGCCCGAGCTGGGCTGCACGCTCAGCACGCGCAGCGAGATGTTCGTGCTGGAGCCCGGGCACCCCAACGCGCTGGCGCCCGGCAAGCGGCCGCGCACGACGCTGGTGAGCTACCTGATCGTCGAGGACGGCGTGCCGACCACGACGATCGGCTGCCCCGGCGGCGACGACCAGGCGCAGGGCGACCTGCAGCTGGTGCTCAACACGCTGGTGTTCGGCATGAACCCGCAGCAGGCCGTGGAGGCGCCGCGCTTCTCGACGCAGACGCTCGTGAACTCGTTCTGGCCGCGCGCCTACAAGCCGGGCCAGCTCAACGTCGAGCCCGGCATCCCCGAGAGCACGCGCGCCGCGCTCTCCGCGCTCGGCCACACGGTCACCGAGATCGGCGCCTGCGGCATCGGCGCCGTCGTCACCCGCCGCGATCCGGCGAGCGGCGTGCTGTCGGCCGGCGCCGATCCGCGCCGGCCGACCTACGCGCTGGCCTGCTAGGAGGAGCCTCATGAGCCCGAGCCAGACCGACAAGGCCACCCGCTTCCGCGCGCTGCACGACGCCCCCGGCGCGTTCGTCATCCCCAATCCCTGGGACGCCGGCTCGGCGCGCTTGCTGGCGTCGCTCGGCTTCGCGGCGCTGGCGACGTCCAGCGGCGCCCAGGCCGGCGTGCTCGGCCGGCGCGACGGCGCCGTCAGCCGCGACGAGGCGCTGGCCCACGCGCGCGGCATCGTGGAGGCGACCGACCTGCCAGTCTCGGCCGATCTCGAGAAGTGCTTCGCCGACGACCCCAAGGCCGCGGCGGAGACCATTCGCCTCGCGGCCGGCGTCGGCCTCGTCGGCGGCTCGATCGAGGACGCCAGCGGCGATCCGGCCCGGCCGATCTACGACTTCAATCACGCCGTCGAGCGCGTGGCGGCCGCCGTGCAGGCGGCGCGCGCGCTGCCGTTCGCGTTCACCTTGACGGCACGCGCCGAGGGTCAGCTGCGCGGCGCGCCGGCGCTGGACGAGATCGTCAAGCGGCTGCAGGCCTACGAGAAGGCGGGAGCCGACGTGCTGATGGCGCCGGGCCTGCCGGACCTGGCGGCCGTGCGCACGGTGTGCGCGGCGGTGAAGAAGCCCGTGAACTTCATGGCCGGCATCCCGGGCAAGTCCTTCAGCGTGGCCGAGCTGACCGCGGCCGGCGTCAAGCGCATCAGCCTGGCGACCTCGCTCTACCGCATTGCCATGGGCGCCCTGCGCGACGCGGCCGCCGAGGTGAAGGACAAGGGCACGTTCGGCTACGTCGAGCGCGGGATGAGCACGCCCGACCTGCGCGCCGTCATGCGCGGCTGAGCGTCACCGAAACGCTGGCATCACCTCGCGCGCGAACAGCTCCATCGAGCGCAGCACGCGCGCCTGCGCGAGGTCGCCGAACCAGAAGCTGCAGTTGAAGTGCGTGATGCCGACCTGCTCGCGCACGCGGGTGATCTGGCGGATCACGGTCGCCGGCGTGCCGATGACGAGGAAGCGGTCGAGCAGGTCGTCCACGTCGGGCTCGCTGGGCGCCGGCACCGGCACCGCCTGACCGCGCTCGACCCGCTCGTAGTGGTTGCGCAGGCTGAGCGTCACCCGCATGTTCCAGCGCGCCTCCTCGGCGGCCGCCCGCGCGTCGGCGTCGCCGTCGGTGACGTAGACCGCGCGCTGCACGCCGACGCTCAGCGGCCGGCGCGGCTTCGCCTCGGCGACGACCCGATCGAAGAGCCGGCGGAACTCACCCATGCGCTCGAGCGGCACGCCGAAGCCGCCCGTCAGCACGTTGAAGCCGCGCCGCACGGCGCCCTCGACGGAGTCCGGGCTCTGCGCGGTGATCCAGATCGGCGGCAGGGGCCGCTGGACGGGCTGCGGGAAGATCGTCGTCTCCGGGATCTTGAAGAACTTGCCGTCGTAGGTGAACGGCCCGCCGGCCAGCGCCCTGAGGATGACGTCGAGCGACTCCTCCCAGCGCGCGCGGCTCGATTCGAGCTCCAGGCCGAATCGCTCGAACTCGTAGTGCTGGTAGCCGCGTCCCAGGCCGACGTCCACGCGGCCGCCGGCCAGCAGGTCGAGCGTGGCGATCTCCTCGGCAACGACCAGCGGGTGGTGCAGCGGCACCACGATCACCGCCGTCCCCACGCGCAGCCGCGTCGTCCTGGCCGCGATGTAGGTCGCCAGCTGCACGGGGCGCGAGAGGTAGCCGTAGGTCGAGAAGTGGTGCTCGGCCAGCCAGACGTTGTGGAAGCCCAGCGTCTCGGCGGCCTGGGCGATCTCGAGCGCGCGCGCGTAGACCTCCTGCGAGGGCTGGGCCGACGGCGACTGCATGAGGAGGAACGTGCCGAAGTTCATGGCCGCAGACGATACCAGGGATGCGGCCGGCCCGGCACCTTCATCCGCAGCGTGTAGATGGACGTGTGGGCGGTGAGGAACAGCGTCCTCAGATCGGGCCCGCCGAACGCGAGGTTGGCCGGCACCTCCGGCGTGCGGATGATGCCCAGCCGGGTGCCGTCGGGCGCGAACACCCAGGTGCCGCCGGGGCCCGTGCAGTACACGCGCCCCTCGACGTCCACCTTCATGCCGTCGGGCACGCCGACCTTGTCGTCCGAGGACATGTCGGCGAAGATCCGCCGGCGCACGACGGCGCCGCCGGCGTCGAGCTCGACGGCGTGGATGTACTGCGCCCAGCGCGTGTTGGCGACGTAGAGCGTGCGCTCGTCGGGCGAGAAGGCCAGGCCGTTGGGGTACTCGCAGTCCACCATCAGCGTCGTGGCGCCGTCGGGCGCGATGCGATAGACGCCGGCGTAGGGCAGCTCGCGCTCGGCCAGCGGCACGCGCAGGCCGGGGTCGGTGAACCAGAGGCTGCCGTCCGACTTGCAGACGACGTCGTTGGGGCGATTGAGCCGCTTGCCCTCGTAGCGGTCCACCAGCACCTCGGAGCGGCCGTCGGCGCTCCAGCGCGTGACGCGCCGGTTGTCGCCCTCGCAGATCACCAGGCGTCCCTGCAGGTCGAACGTCGTGCCGTTGCCGCCGCCGGTCTTGTCGCGCACGGCCTGGGGCGCGCGGCCCGGGGTGACGCGGTAGAGGACGCTGGCCCGCACGTCCACGAAGTAGTAGAAGCCGTCGGGGTGCCAGAGCGGGCCCTCGGTGAACACGAAGCCGGTGGCCAGCCGCTGCGCCTCGGTGGTCTCGAGCAGCGTGGACAGCGCGTCGCTCATGGTCCAGACTCCTTGCCCATGAAGATCACGGGCGTCACGCCGTTCGTCGTCGATCCCGGGTACGGCAAGAACTGGCTGTTCGTCAAGGTCGAGACGGCCGACGGCCTGCACGGCTGGGGCGAATGCTACACCCAGGCCGACCGCGATCAGTCCATCGTCGCCCACGTGCGCGCTCTGGGCCGCTATCTCGTCGGGCGCGACGCCGGCCACATCCGCCACTTCACGCACTGGGCCTATCACGACTTCGCCGCCAAGCGCGGCGCCATGGACTTCTGGAGCGCGGTCAGCGGGATCGAGCAGGCGCTGTGGGACCTGGCCGGCAAGCGCCTGGGCGTCCCGGTCGTGGCGCTGCTGGGCGGCCCCTGCCGCGAGCGGCTGCGCGTCTACGCCAACGGCTGGTACTCCGGCGCGCGCTCGCCGCAGGACTACGCGGCGAAGGCCCGGGCGATCGTCGCCCGCGGCTTCACCGCGCTGAAGTTCGACCCGTTCCCGGGACCGTGGCGCACGCACATCGCCCGCGAGGCCGAGCGCCAGGTGGTGGACACGGTCGCGGCCGTGCGCGAGGCCGTCGGGCCGAAGGTCGATCTCCTGATCGAGGTCCATCGCCGCCTCGCGCCCATGCACGCCGTGCGCGTGGCGCGACTGCTCGAGCCCTACGATCCGTTCTGGTACGAGGAGCCGGTCTCTGCGCGCGACCTCGACGCGCTGGCCGAGTGCCGGCACCAGATCCGGCTGCCGATCGTCACCGGCGAGGAGCTGTACACGCGCTTCGAGTTCCGCGAGGTGTTCGAGCGGCGGGCGGCCGACATCATCAACCCCGACGTGTGCAACGTCGGCGGCATCGAGGAGCTTCGCGAGATCGCCGCGATGGCCGAGGCCTATCACGTCGTCGTCTCGCCCCACAACTACAACAGCACGACGGTGGGCCTGGCCGCCACGCTGCAGGTCTCGGCCGCCATCCCGAACTTCCTCATCACCGAGTACTTCGTGAACTTCGAGCCGCGCGGCGCCGAGATCGCGGTGACGCCGTTGCGCGTCGAGGATGGCTACCTCGCGCTGCCGGCCGGGCCCGGGCTCGGCATCGAGCTGCGCGAGGACGTCCTGGCGCGCCACGCCGGGCGCGAGTTCCCGCCGCGGGCCGTGCCGACACCCGGAGAGGAAGGGCCATGAGCGACGCCGCGCTGCGCACGATCGAGACCAACGGCATCCGCATGCGCATCGCCGAGCAGGGGCGGGGGCCGCTGGTCGTGCTGTGTCACGGCTTCCCGGAGTCCTGGTACTCGTGGCGCCACCAGCTGCGCGCGCTGGCGGAGGCCGGCTACCACGCGGTCGCGCCCGACATGCGCGGCTACGGCGGCACCGACCGGCCCGACGACATCACCCAGTACACGCTGCTCCACCTGGTCGGCGACATGGTCGGCCTGCTCGACGCGCTCGGCGAGACGACCGCGGTCATCGTCGGCCACGACTGGGGCGCGCCGGTCGCCTGGCGCGCGGCCCTGCTGCGCCCGGATCGCTTCCGCGGCGTCGTCGGTCTCAGCGTGCCCTACCAGCCCCGCGGCTCGCGGCGGCCGACGAGCGTGATGCCGCAGACGGCGGAGGCGCAGTTCTACCAGCTCTACTTCCAGGCGCCCGGCGTGGCCGAGGCCGAGCTGGAGCGCGACGTGCGCCGCACCATCCGCAGCCTGCTCTACTCGGGCTCCGGCGCCGTGCCGCCGCGCGAGGGCGGCGGCGGCGACGTCGGCATGGTCCCGCGCGACGGCGGCTTCCTCACGCGGGCGATCGATCCGCCGACGCTGCCGGCCTGGCTGAGCGCGGCCGACGTGGACTACTTCGTCGGCGAGTTCACGCGCACGGGATTCCGCGGGGGGCTGAACTGGTACCGCAACATCGACCGCAGCTGGGAGCTGCTGGCGCCGTTCGCCGGCGCGCGCGTCACGGTGCCCGCGCTCTACGTGGCCGGCGATCGCGACCTCGTCGTGCGCTTCCGCGGCATGGATCAGCTCATCGCCAATCTCACGATGTTCGTCCCGCAGCTGACGAAGACGATCCTGCTGCCGGGCTGCGGCCACTGGACGCAGCAGGAGCGTCCGGCCGAGGTCACCGCGGTAATCCTACCGTTCATGGGGGGCCTCGACCGGGCCCCCCATGCCCCCCATTAGCGGCTCACGCCGCCCCGGCGAAGCCGGGGCGGCGCTCGACGTTACCAGCGGCCGCCGCGGTGGTGGTGATGGCCGCCGCCGCCGCCGTCCCAGGCCGGGAACGGCACCAGCAGGCAGCCACCGACGCTGACCCCGACCGCGCTCACCAGGAGCAGGGTGACCATCAGCCGTCGCAGCGTGCGCATGTTCTTCATCTCAGCTCGAC